>JANXXY010000416.1 GCA_025350365.1 Bacteroidales bacterium
TTTACATTCCCATTCAATACCGGGGCTTTTATGTTACCAGTAAGAGTAAGAGCGCCACTAGCTAAACCTCTCACATCAGTAAAAATTATCGCTATGTAGGGTTCAAAAACATCAAGTTTCAGTTTATTTAAATCAATTGAAAAATCAAGAGTTTTATCCTGAACAGCGTAAATACCCTTTAAAGTTAATGTATTTAAACTTCCACGTTCAGATTTGGCTTCGACCCCTATTGTTTTTTCGGCATTATTGTATATTGCACTAATATTGGTTTTTCCGATGGATTCATTATTTACCGCAAGACTATCAACTACAAGCAATGCATGAAAAACCGGGTTTTTATAAACATTCGAAACAGTTGCTTTTCCGTTAATAACACCATCGATAGTAAGTTTTTTTGGCGAAAAAACTGTTCGCAGATTTCCTAGATTAACTTTTGTGAGTTCGAGAGAAATATCATCTCTGGGGTTTCCTGAAATGGCTCCGTAGAGACGAATCAACTGATCGTTATGTGACATTTCGAAATTTGAAATTCGAATATTAGAAGTATCTATTTCGATAAAATCAGTTTTTATCGACCACAGAGTATCTTTTAATATTAATTGGGAAGGAAGAATCTTGATTTTTAATTTTGGGGTATCATGGTTTTTTTCCGATTTAAGGAATGACAAAATAGAAAAATTGCCTTTATATACTACAGAGTCCCAATTATTCCAACGTAAATTTGATTGAATGGAATCATGCCTTATGTCAGACGATATGGTAAAATTATCAAGACTAATGGAATTGTTTAATTTCAAATTTTTACATCCGGAAAGAAGTGAAAAAGTGGATCTATTTGTTTTGCCATCAAAGTATACATTATACCATTTTTTTGAAAGGTGCTGAATAATAGGAATCTTAAGCAAAAAGTTTAAATCCTTTTTGGCTGGGTTAAAATTACCGGTAAGTTTTGAATCTTTTGATATATAAAGTCCTGAAACAAAGAAATCAGTTAATTCTCTGGAATTCTTAAAATCTATTTCGAATTTAAAATTATTCTCGCTCGCGGTCGAATCTAAATTTTCCGGAATAAGTGAAGGTAAATAGTTTTTAGTAAGCAATTTAATTGAATTTGCTAATTGCGAAAAACGATATTTTCCAATCAATTCCGCATCGGCCAAATCAGAACGGAGAATAATCTGTTTTGAATTATTAATCGTCTTTGTAAATAAAAGCAAGTCATTTACATGAATTTCTTTTTTACCCCGCCGGATGGTGGAATTCCAAAGTTTTATTTCTCCGTTGAGATTGTCAATATTGGTACCTTCAAAATCCGCCGTGATGTAAAATTGCAAAAATGACGTTGAGTCCTTCGCATCGAGATTGAGTTTGTATAAGTTTGCACCTTTTACGTTGGCCGTGAAATTGAAGATTGGCATTTGATTCGACAAATTTACCTTCCCCAAAAAATCAAGGGTAATATTTGGATCGGCAATTGAAACTGATCCGTCATAGGTATTGTTTGATAATGTTCCATTAACATTAATATTCTGATAATTATATTTTTTAACATAAAAGCTTTGAATCAAACCATTCATTTTCGCGTTAATGTCTTTTCCGTGGGATATATTGCCGTTCACCATTGCATTTAAACTAATCTGCCCTATCAGATCCGATTTATTAATAAATTTCCCAATATCAAACTGATACGACTTTAATTGGCCCTTAAATTTCAATGAATGAGCAGTATCTGGTTTTAACGATAAGTCGGATTCTATGCGACCCAGATTCGAGGTAATTGTTCCGTAAGCAACAAAATCGTTGGTAAAACCTGTAAACTTTCCCCGGTAAGTCAAAAAGGAAACCCGCTTAAAATTTTCAGGAAGAACGATCCTGCCATTTTTACTTTTTGGAAGGCGGATGCTTTCTATGTCAATAGGGTTGGTATATAGATTTTTAATGTCAATGTGAAGAAATGTCGATGAGATAGCGGGAAGTCCGTTAATATCAAAATTGGCTTTAATCTTTGTGTGATTTCCATAGGAAATTTCAATATCTTTCCCTTTAAGTTCGTTAATGGAGCCTTTTATATTTCCTGAAATTACTGCTTGTATGTTATAATCTTTAACCATAGGAGTAAACCATTCAATATCCCTGGTCGAAATTTTCGATGATTTAAAGTCTATGCCCAATTTAACTTTTTTACCGAAAATACCGGGACGAAAATCTTTAAGGCTCTCGTATGTAAATTTGGCTTGTTTGGCATTAATTTCGCTATAACCTGTTTTGATAAAAAGATCGTTATATGCCATCAGCTGCTTATTTATCTTCACCCTTGATGAAAAATCATTAATTACAAATCCCGACTTTTCCACTCCCGATAAGCTGCGAATACGCATGTCCAGATTCCCCGAATTAATTCTGAAGTTTGTAACTTTCATTGAAAATGGACGAAACTGAAGGTCTGTAAAGTTGATACCATATTCGCGCGGAACATAATCGAATGCTTTTAATGTAAAATCGGCATTAATCAGGTCAATTTCTTTAATTGAAACAATCCATCCATTTTTGGTTGATTTAATTGTGTCTCTTGAGGTAAGTTTATCAACAATAAATTGAAAATTAATAGTTTTGGTTGAATCAATATAAAAATGGATAACTGGGTTTAGAAGTTTTACCTGTTTAATTTCAAAAAATCGTGATGTTAACGTAAATGCATTAAATTTTATACTTAATTCCTTCGTAAAAAGTATAGTGTCCTTTTTGGGTGATTGAACGCAAAAATTTGAGAATGTGATATTGCTTAACAAATCAATTTTGGCAGAGGTTACAGAAATTCGGGTACCAAAGAAAGTGCTGAGTTTAGTTGTAATCTTGTTCACAAGGAACTGTTGCACCTTATCCTGCCTTAATGCAATATAACCAATAGTGGGTAGCGAAAGCATAACCACCATAAGTAATAATACTATTTTATATGTTTTTTTGATACTTTTGCTGTTTCGGTTTATCATACAAAAAAACAAAAAATACTGATTATAGTTAAAAATATTTTTCGATGAGCATCACAATACTTGGAATCGAATCCTCATGCGACGATACATCGGCAGCCATCATTAGAGATGGTTATATGTTGTCTAATATTATAGCCAATCAGGAAGTTCACAGGATTTATGGAGGTGTAGTTCCGGAGCTTGCTTCCCGTGCCCATCAGCAAAATATCATTCCCGTTGTTGATCAGGCAATAAAAGTGGCCGGAATATCAAAAAATGAGATTGATGCCATTGCATTCACACGCGGTCCTGGTCTTATGGGTTCATTGCTTGTTGGAAGTTCCTTTGCCAAAGGACTATCACTATCATTGGGCATCCCATTAATTGAGATTAACCATCTTCAAGCTCATATTCTGGCAAATTTCATTCTTGAAATAGGCAGCACAAACCACGTGCCATCTTTTCCATTTCTTTGTCTTTTAGTTTCAGGAGGACATTCTCAATTGGTTTTAATGAATGATTATCTTGAGATGAAAATTATCGGCCAAACAATTGACGATGCTGCCGGTGAAGCATTTGATAAGTGTGCAAAGATTATGGGGTTGCCTTATCCGGGTGGCCCAGTTATTGATAAATTAGCTTCCGAAGGTAATCCTGATGCGTTCAAATTTTCCAAACCCAGAATTGAAAATTTTGATTACAGCTTCAGTGGACTAAAAACTTCTTTTCTTTATTTTCTGAGAGATCAGATTAAAAATGATCCTTCGTTTATTGATCATAATAAAAATGATTTATGTGCATCGTTGCAGAAGACGATTATAGATATTCTTCTCGATAAATTAATGAAAGCATCGGTAAATTTGAAAATTAATGAAATTGCATTGGCCGGCGGAGTTTCTGCAAATTCCGGATTGAGGTATAAAGTTACGAGTCAAGCTTCTCAGATGAATTGGAAAACTTATATTCCTGCATTTAAATTTACTACCGACAATGCTGCCATGATAGCAATAACGGGATACTATAAATACAAAGCAGGACTATTTGCTTCACAGGATGTGGTTCCGACGGCTCGTATCAATCAGGGTTGATTTTCAATAGTTTTATTGGCCTCCTTAACAATTTCGTCAAAAGCCCTGTCGAGATGTTCGTTAATTCCACGGCATTCTTTCACCACTTTTTCCGACCATTCCAGGTATTGATGTTTTCTTCGGTGAGACCATGTCATCGTGTATTCAAGCATGTCGGCAATATTTGAAATTTTATCGGCAATTTTTATCTTTTTTGCGTCATCCGACAGAAAGGGAGCTTTTTTTATTTGAGATCGTTTTCTATCTTCATACGTCATTGTCATGTCATCCGTTACTTCAATAACAAGATTGGTTACTCTATCACCAAATATTTTACGCATTTCGAGTTCGGTAGTGCAGGTATCTTCCAATACATCATGTAATATAGACGCACTCAATAATTCGAAATCATACTCCTTTGCGGTAGTAAAAAGTAAATGAGCAACTTTAATAGGATGGTTGATATAGGGAACTAAATCGCAACCTTTTCTTCGCTGTGAAATATGTTTTTCTGCTGCAAAGCTCAATGAATCAATAAAATTACTAAACATGTGAAACTAAATAGAGGTTAATAATGTGCAATATAGAGATATTGTATATCCTTATCAAGAGGTATTTGTTAAAATTCAATATAATAATTATTTTTTAATATTTTAGAGAAGACAAATAAAAATTAATAATAAAGTTGTTCATATCCTGTTTGATTATCTTTTTAATTGTTTTTAAAATATGCTATTTTTATACTTTATTTCAATTGATGGAAAACTTTTTGATTCGGGGTACAACCAGAACTCCTGAGGTTGATTTTAATATTGAAGGTCGAATAAGGATCAAAGGCAGATCGATACCCGAGGATGCGGGTTTATTTTATAATTATCTGTATTCCTGGATATTTAGTTATTGCATGAATCCTCGTCCAGAGACTATTGTTAATCTTGAGCTTGAATATATGAACAGTGGTTCTGCGAAATCTTTACTTCAGATATTAAGGGAACTGTCAAACGTTAGGCAAAATGGAAATGTTTTGCTCATAAACTGGTATTATGAGTTAGGCGATGAGGATATGCAGGAAAAAGGAGAATATTTTGAATCAATATTGAAAACGGATTTCAATTTTATTGAAACTTATTAATATGGCGATTGAGTATTTCAACACTTCGGTAAATTTTCAGCAATATTCTTAAAATGAAATACTTATATATTGAAACCTTCCTTTATTTCTATGTATTTCAACGTATTATATTTTATAAAAATGCAGAAGTTGAAAAATAACCGAACTATTGTATTTTTTTGCGTTAATTATTTTCCTGTGATAAGTACCTATCTATAACATCTAATAGAATTTTTTGATCAAACGGTTTTGTCAGGTAATCATCGCAACCCGCACTGATGCAATCTTTGCGCTCGTTTTCCATTGCGTAAGCCGTTTGCGCAATAATCGGGGTTCTTTCGCGTATCTGTTTAATTATTTTGGTTGCATCGAATCCATTCATTCCGGGAAGACGCATATCCATTAAAATCAAATCGATAGTTTGATTAGTTTTACAAATATTTATAGCCTCCTCGGCAGTACTGGTTCTTAATAGGATAATACCTGTATTTTCAATTAATTCAGAGATGTACAAAAAATTAATATCTTCATCCTCAACAAGCAAAATTGTTTTTCCATTCCAATTTAAATTTGATATGTCTATATCGATGCCTTTATACTGATTACCAGCTGATTGATCAAGGCTTAATTTTAGGGGTATTGTAAACCTAAATTCTGATCCTTTACCAGATTGGGATTTTACCCATATATTCCCTCCCATTAATTCGATCAAACCTTTTGAAATGGCCAGTCCCAGACCTGTTCCTTCCTTATTTTTAGATGATGATCCAACTTGTTTAAAGCGCTCAAATATTAAATCCAGTTCTACTTTACTCATTCCAATGCCTTTATCTTTTACAAAAAACATGATGCTGCCAATTTGAAATTCGAAACCAAATTCAATGGTTTCCGAATCTGAAAATTTTAGTGCATTGCTAATCAAATTATTGATTATTTGTCTTAATCTGCATGAATCACTAATAATGATTTGTGGGTAATCACCCATTGGAAATATCGGAATGATTTCGATTTGTTGTTTATGTCTTTTAATTTTTTCGCCTTGATAAAACTCACTAATCTCATAAATCAAAACATTTAAATCCACATTAGCATTTTCGATGTTCAATTGCCCTGCTTCAATTTTTGCAATATCAATAATATCATTGATAAGGTTTAACAAAAGTTTTCCACTATTATTTATTATCTTCAGGTATTGGATTTGTTTGTCCCTGGAAAATTCTCTTATCTCCATCAAATTAGCAAATCCAAGAATCCCATTAATAGGGGTTCTGATTTCATGTGACATATTGGCTAGATATGTAGATTTTAATTTGTTAGACTTTTCTGCCTTTTCTTTTGCTAAACGTAATTGAACTTCAGATGCTTTATAATGTGTGATATCTCTGGTTATTCCTACTAGTTGAATTACATTTCCAAAATAATCTTTAACACCTACAACCGTGCTGGAAAGCCAGATGGTTCCCTTGGGAGTAGTTAATTTTTTTTCGCTGTTAATAACTGGTATTCCGGTAATAAAAATGTTAAGTTCTTCATCTTGTATATCTTTGGCAATATCATTTGGGAATATATCAAATGCAGTTTTGCCAATTAAAAATTCCGAATCTTCAGATCCCAACATTAAAGCCATCGCTTTATTACATTTAATATAATGTTCATGAGAATCCTTAAAATATATTGCATCGGGAACATTATCCATAATAACTTGCAAAATGTCTTTTTCAGCGAACATTGAGTTTTCAATCTGTCGCTTTTCAGTATTGTCAATAATAGTGCCGTGCATTTTCGATGCCTTGCCCAGAAGGAAGTCTATTTCAATTTTTGCAACATCATTTATATACTTTGTTACTCCATCGCTAGTTGAAATACGGTAATGTTGGGTAAAATTATTACCAGCTTTGATACAATCGCTAAATATTTTATATGCATTTTCTGAGTCGTCGGGATGTACAAATGAAGAGAAATATTCTTCAATTGAAGGTGGTTCTATTAATGGATCATGTTCAAATATCAAATATGTTTCTTTTGACCAGGTGAGTTTATTTGTTTCTAAATCAAATTCATAAGTACCAAAGTGAACAGTTTTTTCAGCTTCCTCAAGTTTTTGCTTGCTGATATTTAATTCCATCTCCTTTTGTTTTTTTTCGGTCATGTCAGAGATGGTAACAAGAATGGTTTCTATACCTCCTGAACCATTAATCTCGGGAACGATAATAGCCTCCAAGTATTTCAGTCCCAATCGGCTTTCAAAAGAAAAGTCAACTGTACTCTCTTTATTTTTTCGAAAAACCCATCTCATCTTTTCTTCAAGAAAAACAGCTAAACTATTGGGCAATTTGGTATCAATTAATCTTAAACCTTCAAGCTTGTTTGGGTTAACACCCACTGTTTTTAAAATATTGGGACTCACATATTGACACTTTAGGTTTCGGCCAAACCTGCATATAATATTTGGGGAATGTTCGAGAAGCGCCTTAAACTTTAGTTTTTCATCAAGCAGAGCCTTTTCATAAGCTTTAAGTTCTGATATATCATGTATTAAGGTTTGAATCACACCATCGCCGGAAATTGTTATTAGTCTCGCACTGATATTAATTGGTAATATTTTTCGCTTGCTTACCACAATTTCTGTTTCGAAGGTGGTGGATTTCTGCTCAATAATTTTAGATAACCTCCTGTATAGATATTTGATTGTTGTATTGCTAAAAAAATGTTTTATATTACTATTAATCAGTTCCGTTTCTTTAATTCCAAGGAGCTGGCAAAGGTTTTTATTTACTTCAAGAATTTGACCCGAAAAGTTGAACCGGCAGAAAGCATCATTTAAATGTTCAAAGATGGATCGATACTTTTCCTCGCTTTGGTTAATTTTCTGGTTTGAAATTATTTTCTCACTGATATCAATAGTAATGCCTATGATTCGGATCGGTTTTTTTAAACCACTTCGTTCAATTATTTTTCCTATATCAAGTATCCAAACGTATGAATCAGATTTAGTTAGAACCCTATGTTCGGTTTTATATATGGAGTCTTTTCCATCAAAATGCCTTTTAAGAGCGTTCATTACATAGTGCTTGTCATCAGGGTGTATACGATCTTCCCAAAATGATTTATTTTTTTGCACTTCTTCCGGTGCATATCCTAACAGGTTACACCATTGTTTATCATAATATACTTCATTGATATCTATTTTCCAGTCCCAAAAACCAACACCAATAGCGTCAACAGCAAGCGATAACCTATCGTTTGCCAGCTGAAGCAATAATTCGTAATTCGTATTGAAACTTTCTTCAATCATAATATTAAAATTGTTCAGAATAAGAAATCCAGTCCAATATATAAACCATTTGTTCCATCATTTTTATTAACTGCCATCCCATAATTTACAGATACCACAAAGTTTTGATTCATAGCGCCATAAAAACCCAATCCGTAGCTTTGGTGGAATTTTTCGGTATCACCCAAGTTGATATATTTAAGTGCATCAGGGTTATTAGTTTGAAAATCATACTTTCTGGTAACCATGCCTGCATCGGTGAAACCCACAAGAGCGAGGTAAATGTTTTGGTTGAACATCACTCTCCTGAAAAATTTCCAGCGAAGTTCAAGATTTCCAAATAATAAACCTTCTCCCAGCACGCGGTTTCTTGCAATGCCCCTAAGTGTTTTGGCGCCCCCCAATCCATCTCGTATTTGGTTGGAACTAAATATGAAAGGGAGCATGTAAAACGGCATTTTACCCCCAATTTTATCCTGATAGCTTATCCGGCATGCAAGGTTTAATATATCCTTATGAATGGTAAAATATTGTCTGTGGTTGATTACAAATTTCGAATAGGCGAAGTTATTTCCTATAAATGAAGGCGAAGTCAAAATTAAAGCTTCAGTCCAAATTCCTTTCATTGGGTTTGGTTCATTATCGCGGGTATCATATACAATGCCAAATTTAAGGAGGTTGGTTGTACCTCCGTTTTTTTGGTTTTGAGGGATAATTCCCCAGGCGACATAATTATCGTATAAAAGAGAAGTATCCGGCAATAAATTATTTTGATTTCGACCTTTATTTAAGGCGTCAATGTCAACACTTTTTATTTTTACATTGAATAAGGTATAACCTATCAGCCATCTGAATTTTTTATCCGTGATATTTCCTTGAAAATCTAATTTTATTCTGGTTAATTTTCGTTCTAAACGATAATACATTTTTGAAACATAAGCTGGCGAGCCGGGCATAACCAATTCGGAATTGTAGAAAGCATTGTATCCGTTAAATCCATAAAAGTCTAGTGCTTTGTCGGTCAGATAACTTGCCTCAGCAGTTAATCGAATGTGAGGAATGAGATATTCCGAGTCGTACAATAACTGGTTTTTGCCGGTTCCATTAGTTGTTCTTGCCCATTCCAGGTATATCGAATGCTTATAGCGCGGGTATGAAGAGCCATCACCATAATTGTAAATATTTGTTAAGATTCCGTATTGAAATCCGAGATCTGAATCGAAGGCAACAGATGGTAATGCACCAAAATTCCAACCTTTTTTGGTTTTATCCTTATGCCTTTGAGTTGAATCATTGGTTTGTCCAATTGTTTTAGAAATAAAAGCGAGAAAAAAAAACAAAGTTATCAGTGGCAGTTTCATTAAGTTTCAAGGTTTAAATTATCTGGTGATCATACTTTCATAGATTGTAGTAAATTTACTATTTGATTTGAATGTATTCTTTACTTACAGTTTCATTCGTCAAATAGTTGTAAATTTTATCGTATTTTACGTTCAAATTAATTTAGTTCTGGTATGAAGAAAGTTATCGGTTATATTTTAGTGATATTACTGATTTTAGTTATTATTGGGTATTTTGTTATTTATCATTTCAATTCAAGGGCTTTGCCAGACTATAATAAAGCTATGTCCTTACCCGGTTTGAGGGCAAAAGTTGAAGTATATCGTGATTCGTTTGGTATTCCTCATATATATGCAGATAATGACGAAGATTTGTACCAGGTTATTGGTTATTTAACAGCACAGGATCGTCTTTGGCAAATGGATTTGTTACGAAGGGTAACAACAGGCCGCCTCTCAGAAATTTTTGGGAAAGATATGATAAAAACCGACATGCTGATGCGTGCTCTTCAAATTCCTCAAAAATCTCAAAGAGTAATTTCTCATTCTGATCCATTGGTTCTAAAAGCATTTCAGGCATATGCAAATGGTGTAAATAATTACATTAAAGATAATTACGAGAAACTGCCTGTGGAGTTTACAATTCTAGGCTACAAGCCTGATCTATGGAAAGTTGAACATTCATTTAACCTGATTGGCTATATTGCCTGGGATCTTAATGGGGCTTGGAATGCTGAGATTATACTACATAAACTTAGATTTAAATTAACAGCCGGTCAATTAATCGATTTAATACCTCGCCCGGACAGCTTGCAATCAACCATCTATTCAACTGCCAAGTATACTGAATTGGATTGGAGATCGGAACTTATGGCTGCTTCTTCCAAAATTGAGGATCTTGGATTGCAGGCTTTTAGTGGGTCGAATAACTGGGTGGTTTCCGGATCAAAAACTGCTTCAGGTAAACCTATTTTGGCCAATGATATGCACCTAAGTTATTCTGCTCCGGGTATTTGGTATCAAATACATCAGGTTATTCCCGGAAAACTCGATGTAACAGGGGTTTTGCTGCCCGGGCAACCGTTTGTTGTTTCAGGTCATAACCAAAAAATAGCATGGGGTTTAACAAATGTAATGAGTGATGACATAGACTTTTATAAAGAAACAGTCAACCCAATGGATAGTAACCAATATAAATTGGATAGCAAATGGTTAAAATTTCTTATAAAACATGAAAATATTGCGATAAAAGGAGGAGATACTGTTCGGTACAATTTTAAGTTCACTCACAGAGGTCCGGTAATATCGATGCTTAAGGGAGTTTCGGGTGATGTTATCTCAATGCGTTGGATGGGCAATGAGCCCAGCAACGAAGTGCAAAGCATTTATCGGTTGAACAGGGCTCAAAACTGGACCGACTTTTGCAACGCTATGAGAACTTTTGTTTCTATTAGTCAAAATGTGGCATACGCTGATAGTCAAGGAAATATAGGCATGTATTGCTGTGCTGGCATTCCGATACGCTATGGCAATCCCACAGAAATACTACAGGGTGATACAAGCGCTTATGATTGGAGAGGAATTGTACCTTTTGAAGATTTGCCACATAAATTCAATCCCAAAGAAGGTTTTGCAGTTTCTGCCAACAATCGGACTGTAGATTCGAGATATAATCATTACATTAGTAGTTGGTTCGACCTACCATTCCGATACGATCGGATTGTTGAGATGCTGAGTGTGGATAAAAAGCTTACTGTATCTGATATTGCTGCTATTCAAACCGATGAAACGTCAAAACTTGCCTCTTTTTACTTGCCCGGATTAATTGAGATAGTGAATAAGCACTCCAAATTGTCTCCTACTGCATACCGTTCATTAAATTTATTGAAAAATTGGAAATACCATATGACGCCAGCCAATTCTGCGACTGCAATATTTGAAGTTTTTTACAATCGAATTATCGAAAATTTAGTGAAGGATGAAATGGGTGATATACTTTACCAGGAGTTTTTAAATGATAAAATATTAGTAAGAAATATGTTCCATAACGTATGGCGAAATAGAGAGTCAGTGCTTTGCGACAATATTTTAACAAGAAATAAAATTGAGAATTTTAATGATGTGGTTATTAAATCGTTTGATGAGACAGTTATTTATCTAACTCAAAAGCTTGGTAGTGAGCCAGATAAATGGGAATGGGGTAAGATTCATCTTTTTACATTATCGCATCCTCTTGGCAAAGTAAATCTTTTAAATAAAGTATTTAAATTGAACAGGGGTCCATTCGAGGCAGGGGGATCATTTCATACGGTCGCTCCTTATACCTACAAGTTTACCGATAAATATAATGTTACCAGCGGAGCCTCCCAGCGACATATTTATGATTTTGGTGACTGGGATATGTCACTTTCTGCAATTCCAA
>JANXXY010000448.1 GCA_025350365.1 Bacteroidales bacterium
CTTTGACAAAGTTAGGACAAGTTTTAAAGTATGGATATTAAAATCTTTCACGTTTTTTACTGCAAGTATAGTAATTTCGATTCTATACTACATTGTTTTTTCGTATTTCTTTGATTCACCAAAAGAGAAATCCTTAATTCGTGAGAAGAGTCAACTGCTTTTGCAATATGAAATTATGGGCAAAAAGCTTGATCAGGTGCAATTGGTTCTTAATGATATTCAACAGCGTGATGATAACATATACAGAACCATTTTCGAGGCCGAGCCTATTTCAAAGTCTGTTAGACAGGCTGGGTTTGGAGGTATAAACAGGTATGATGAGCTGGAGAAAAATACCAGTTCCGAATTGGTTGTCAATACCGCCCGAAAGATTGATATTATATCCAAGAGGTTGTACATTCAGTCCAAATCCTATGACGAAATCATTGAAAAGGCCTTAAATAAAGAGGTTATGCTTAAATGCCTGCCTCTTATAATGCCTATTTCGAATAAGGATCTTACACGAACAGCATCAGGCTACGGGTGGCGTATTCACCCAATTTACAAAATAAGGAAGTTCCACGAAGGAATGGACTTTACTGCACCTACCGGGACTGATATTTATGCCACGGCCGATGGAATAGTTTCGGAAGTTGAAAAAAACCCTTATGGACAAGGTTATGGGAACATGATTATGATTGATCATGGGTTTGGATATAAAACTTTATATGGTCACATGGATTCATTTAATGCTAAGCTTGGCCAAAAAGTGAAACGTGGAGATGTAATTGGATATGTTGGAAGTACAGGACTATCAACTGCTCCCCATTTGCATTACGAAGTGCGTAAAAGTGGTAAAGCCCAGAATCCTGCATATTTCTATGCAAATGATTTAACTCCATCTGAATTTGATCAGATGATTGAAATTTCGAGCCGAAGCGGACAAACTTTCGACTAATTGTTATTGGTACTTCAAATACTATATTTTATATATTTTCCCTAAGTATGCCTTATTTAGAAAGAAAAGTAGAAAAACTTTATTATACCATCGGAGAGGTAGCCGCAATGTTTGATGTAAAAACTTCTCTTATTCGTTTTTGGGAAAAGGAATTTGACATTATTAAACCTAAAAAAAATAAAAAAGGCAATCGTTTCTTTACTAAAGAAGACATCGAGAATTTTCATCTTATTTACCATTTGGTCAGAGATCGAGGGATGACTCTCAAAGGTGTGCAGATGAAATTAAAGGATAACCGGGAGGATGTGGAGAATAATTTCGAGATTGTAAAAACTCTTCAGGAAGTAAAAAAAGCATTGCTTGAGCTTAAACAACAAATGGATTCGTGACAATTCTTTTTTCGTTTTAAAATGACAACAGTTAGGGAAGTTATTCAAATTATCGAAGATTTTGCACCTCCATGCTATCAGGAATCATACGACAACAGCGGAATGCAGATTGGCGATGCAAGTTGCACGCTTACTGGCATTTTGTTATGCATTGATGTAACGGAAGATGTTGTTATGGAGGCAATAATGATTGGCGCAAATCTGATTATTTCGCATCACCCGTTAATTTTTGGAGGAATCAAGCGACTTTCAGGCAGCAACTATATTGAAAAAACGATTATAAAGGCTATAAAATATGACATATCAATTTATTCGTGTCATACCAATATCGATAATGTTTCTCTTGGCGTAAGCTTTAAAATGGGTGAGAAAATAGGACTTACCAGGATGCAGGTATTGCGCCCTTTAACGAGTAACTTATGCAAACTGGTGACCTTTGTTCCAAATAGTCATGCTGATATCGTGCGAAAGGCGATTTTTGAAGCCGGAGCCGGACATATAGGGAATTACGATTGCTGCAGTTACAATCTGGCTGGCGAGGGAACTTTCAGGGCACTGGAATCGGCTAATCCTTTTGTGGGTGAGAAGAACATACTTCATAAAGAACCTGAAATTCGGATGGAAACTATTTTTCCTAAGTTTCTTGAAAATACAATTGTTTCTGCATTGCTTAAAGTTCATCCTTATGAGGAAGTTGCCTATGATATTTATCCGTTAATCAACCAACAAAAAAATGCCGGTGCGGGAGTTATTGGTGAATTTGAAAAGCCGATGGAAACAATTGGTTTTTTGCAAAGCCTTAAAACGATTTTTGGTATTCCGGTTATTAGACATACCGAAATTATTAATGAAAATATATTGAAAGTGGCATTATGCGGGGGAAGCGGAAGTTTTCTATTGCCCGATGCGAAAAAAGTACATGCGGATGCTTATGTTACATCCGATTTTAAATATCATCAGTTTTTCGATGCTGAAAGGTTGATTCTTATTGCTGATATTGGCCATTATGAAAGCGAACAATTTACTCTTGAAATATTTTATGATTTACTTGTAAAAAATTTCTCTAATTTTGCAATTCATTTTACAAAAGTAAAAACTAATCCAATAAATTATTTCTAAAATATGACATCGGACAAAAACAAAGCAACAGAAGTTTCAGAATATTCCATCGAAGATAAACTCAAAGCATTATTTCAACTTCAGAAGGTTCATTCCGGAATTGATAAAATTAAAATTTTACGTGGTGAATTACCTTTGGAAGTACAGGATTTAGAAGATGAAATTGCTGGATTAGAGACTCGTGTTCAAAATTATCAGGACGAAAATAAAACACTTGATACGGCTGTTAACAATAAAAAGAATGAGATTGCAAATGCTAACGAGTTGATTAAGAAATATGCTGATCAACAAAATAATGTTAGAAACAATCGGGAATTTGATTCTTTATCGAAGGAGGTTGAATTTCAGAAACTTGAAATTGAATTGTGCGAAAAACGTATCAGGGAGTTTACCGTGCAGGTAAATGAGAAAAAACAGGCTATCGATCAGGCTAAGAAATTACTTGACGAGCGAATTCAAGATTTGAACAACAAGAAAAAGGAATTGGAAGATATTGTTTCTGATACCCAAAAAGAAGAAGAAGCCTTAATTAATAAATCGCACGATATTGAAAAAGTGATTGAAGCAAGATTATTAAACGCGTATAAACGCATTCGAACCAATGCACGTAATGGATTAGCAGTGGCAACGGTTGAGCGCGATGCATGCGGTGGTTGTTTTAATAAAATTCCACCTCAACGCCAGCTCGATATTAAAAGTCGAAAAAAAATTATTGTTTGTGAGTATTGTGGCCGTATTTTGGTTGATGATATTGATGCTGTTAATTAAAAATAACATAACTTTTAATTAAAAACCGACTCAGTTCTCAGGGTCGGTTTTTTTATTTTCTTAAACCATGAAGTTGTTTACTTATCGTATATTTGAAGTCCAAAACTAACTGACGATAGAATTTAATGAGCATAAATATTGATGTATGCTGGAAAAGAATACAATGTGGAGAAGAAAAGGCATTAAAAGAGCTTTTTGATGAAACCGCAGCATCATTATGTCGTTATGCATTTCAAATTACGGGAGATTTATTTCTTGCCGAGGAAACGATTCAGGATGTGTTTGTTAGGTTATGGGAACATCGAAGATCAATCATCATACAAGGTTCAGCTAAAGCATATTTATACCAGGCGGTTCACAACGAATCGGTAAATTCTGTTGTAAAGCAAAGAACATTAAAGAATTCAGTTAGTGAGATTGTATCTGATGAGTCGTGGCAAATGATTGAAGACAATTACCAAGTAGATGATTTTGTAATAGAGCATCTTGAGGCAGAGGATACGGGTAGAATAATAGATCAGATTATTGGCGAATTACCATCACAAAGCAGGCAGATATTTATATTAAGTCGGTTCGATAATAAAAGTAATCTCGAAATAGCAAGCCTGCTTAATGTCTCCGTAAGTACAGTTAAAACACAGATTTATAGAGCTGTTGATAAAATAAGGGCAGGATTATTAAAGAAGTAACCAGCAACCGGCCTCACTATTTAGGGTGTGCTGTTTAAATCTTATGCATTTGAATTATAATATCATAAAGGCATATTTTATTGAATTAAATACATGAATTTTAATCACTTATTAACGGGAACCTTGTATTTTAATCCCATAGGGATTTTATGTTTATAGAAATAATATTTGTATACAACGCTGTCCGACCCCGCCAGGGGTAGAATATTCTTTTCCTGTTTCATTTTCTATAAACATTCGACCTCTCTGAGGTCATTTTGTACGTTAAAATCATTAGCCCTTAGGTTTAAAAACTTAATCAGCAAGCCCTACTTTTCTAAAATATTTTTTAATCTTTTGTAGTCTCTACTCAAAAAAATCTTGTCTTATCTTTTAGAAGAAGCATTATGAATACCGGAAAAGATATACCAGACGATATTAAATTACTAATTTCCAGTAGCCTTAACAGGGAAATTGAAAAGAACGATGCTGTGCGATTACAACATTGGCTTGATGAAAGTGATTGGAATAAGAAATATGTAAATAAACTGAAATCATCATGGGTTTTGGCCGGAAAATCATCTCAAGGCAAAAAGGATTTTTCAGCTCTAACATGGGATATTATTGAGTCGCGTATTCACAGAAAAAACGTTTTATCCGTTGAACCAGTAAAATCCAAAGTCTCATTTGTTCGATTAATGCGGATTGCAGCTACATGGATTTTACTTTTTTCGTTGGGTGGAATTTGTACATGGTGGTTTTTTGGCAGATCACATAAAATAGAATTGGCAACAACCGAAATAGTAGCTCCTTTGGGCGCCAAAAGTATGGTTAAAATGCCCGACGGTACTACAATATGGTTAAATGCGGGAAGTAAACTGATTTATAAAAACGATTTTAATCAAAACGATCGCCATGTTATATTGACAGGCGAAGCGTTTTTTAGTGTTGCAACTAATAAAGAAAAACCATTTATAGTTCATGCAGCCGATGTTATTGTTAGGGCATACGGTACTAAGTTTGACGTGAAGGCTTATCCCGACGAAGAAACAGTGACAGCAACATTACAAGAGGGAAAAATAGATGTTCAATTCACTGGAAAGTTAGCAGATAATAATAATATTGTGTTAGCGCCAAATCAAAAAGTGGTGATGCACAGAAGTGTAATTTTACCTAAAAATGAAAAAACTAAAATTGCACAAAAATCTGCTAAAATAGAGGTAATATCGCCGCGTATAGCTCTCGAAAAAAATATCGACACCAATTTATATACCTCCTGGAAGAGTGAAAGATGGACTATTGAAAGTATTCCTTTAGAGACTTTAGCCCCTGTGCTTGAACGCAGGTTTAATAAAAAGCTTTTCTTCAAAAACCCCGAACTAAAAGGTTATAAATTTACTGGGACAATTGAAAACGAAACTACAGAACAGATTATGGCAGCGCTACAAATGACAGCGCCTCTGGATTATAAGATTGGAAAAGATACCATTGTACTCATTCTTAATCCGAAGCTTATGGATCGTTTTAAGCATATCATTACAACTAAAAGATAAAATATAACTCAATAAAAATAGGAGGATGTGAATGAAAAAAAAATGAAGTTAAAAAAATAGGGAGCAGTTCGTACCTACCCCCTATCAGCAATTCTTTTGAAAGACCATTAGTTAATAATCTAACACTACAAATGTATGAAAAAAAAACATTTCGGGGAAAGTTATTCCCATTTCTCTATCAATTTTAGAAAACTACTAACTATTATGAAACTGACAATTCTTTTAATGTGTGTACTCACATTCAATGTTTCCGGTTCAGTTTATTCGCAAAATTCTCGTCTTAGTCTGGAAGTAAAGGACAAATCCATTCGCGAAGTACTGAAAACAATCGAAAAACAAAGTCAATTCCGGTTTTTTTATAACGACGAATTTACCGATTTGAGTAAAGCTGTTTCATTAACAGTCAATAATTTACCAATAAGTGAAATTTTGTCTCAGGTATTTGATGAAACTCAGGTAACATTTAAAGTACTTGAAAACAACTTTGTGGTAATTACGCCCATGTTGGTTAAACAGCAAAAAATCACGGGTACGGTTACAGATGCCACTACAGGTGAGCCTATTATTGGCGCTAATGTAATTATAGGAGGCTCAACCATTGGCGTGGTTACAGATGTTTTAGGTAAATTTAGTTTGGATATTCCTAATCCAGATGCAATATTGATAGTTTCCTATCTTGGATATAATACGGTAAAAGTCTCCATCAATGGGCAATCAGTTTTTGATATTAAGTTGATATCAGATGTCACAAAACTTGACGAGGTTGTAGTGGTAGGTTATGGTACCCAATCAAAACGTGAAATTTCCGGATCTGTTACTAATCTTAAATCGAAAGACTTCAATAAGGGTTTGGCAACTAGTGCAGCTGATTTATTGCAAGGTAAAGTTGCGGGTTTGGTTATCACAAAAGGTAATGGTGATATTACCGGTTTAGATAAGGATGGCAAGGAAACTACCTCCATTCGTTTAAGAGGCACCTCTTCGCTAACCGGAAGTAGTGCCCCTTTTGTAGTTATTGATGGCGTTCCCGGTGGCGATATAAATACTGTTGCTCCTCAGGATATTGAAGCCATCACTATTTTAAAAGATGCCTCTTCTGCAGCCATCTATGGTTCTCGTTCTGCATCAGGAGTCATTCTGATCACAACCAAAAAGGGTTCAGCTACGAACACACGTGTAAGTTATGAGGGTTATGTGGCTATTGATCAGGTTACAAATATACCTAAGATGGTAACTGGTGATGAGTGGCGTCAATATGCCATCGAAAATAAAAAAGACATTACCGGAATGGATTTGGGTGCCAATACCGATTGGTTTGGCGAAATTATGAGGACCGGTGTTACTCAAAATCATAATTTATCGCTATCCGGTGGAGCTGAAAACCATAATTACTCTGCTTCCGTTGCCTATATGGATCAGCAGGGTGTGGTGAAAGGAAATGACAGACAACGTACGAATTCGCGTTTTTCCTTTAGTCAACGTGCCATAAATAACAAATTAATGTTGAGCTTTACGGGAAATGCCATTATGGAGGAAAACCATCCAACGGATCCTCGTAGTTTTATTTTGGCCTATAATACAATTCCTGTAAAACCAGTTAAACTTGATAATGGCGATTGGTACGAATCCCGCGATTTTGACCAGGGAAACCCTGTTCACAATATTGAACTTAATACCCGGAAAAATCAATATCAAGATTTTTATGGAAATTTCAGAGCAGATTTTGAGGTAATAAAAGGTTTGAAACTTTCTGCCAGTGCATTCCAGCAACGCAAAGCAAATGACTGGACTTTGTATAACAATTCAAATACAGAAGCAGGTTTTACAGCTCTTGGTTATGCTGAACGTAAAACAAAGGTATGGATGCGCAGTTTATATGAATATACTGCAAATTATAACACCACTATAAACGGAGTTCATCATATTGGTGCATTGGCCGGTTACTCATGGGAAAGAAACGATTATCAATACCATGGAGCCAACAACAGGCAATTTGGAACTAACCTGCTTGGCGCTGACAATCTTCAATCTGGTGAGAATCTGCTTCCTGCTGATGTGACTTCAAATAGGAATATGTATAAAATGATTTCTTTCTTTGGCAGGTTAACCTATAATTTTAGTGAAAAATATGTATTGGCTGGTACCATGCGGAGGGACGGTTCTTCAAAATTCGGAGCTAATAATAAATGGGGCATTTTTCCTTCTTTTTCTGCAGCATGGAATGTTTCTAAAGAAGGTTTCTTAAATAGTGTAAGCCTTATCAATGACCTTAAAGTAAGAGTTGGATATGGAGTTACCGGGAATCAGGAGAGTATTGATCCTTATCGCTCACTTAATTTGTATGGTAGCAAGGATATTGGGCAATATTATAATGATGGCAAGTGGTATACCGCTTATGGCGTTACCCAAAATGCAAACCCTGATTTGAAATGGGAAAAAAGTGCCATGTCCAACATTGGTATTGATTTCAGTATCATGGAAAATCGCATTTCTGGTACCCTTGAATATTATAAGAAAGTTACTTCCGATTTGCTGTATGAATACAATGTGCCAGTTCCTCCTTATCAATTCAAAACATTATTGGCAAATGTGGGAACCATGGAAAATAAAGGGGTCGAAGTATTACTTAATGTCGTACCTATCAGAACAAAAGATTTCCAATGGACAGTTAATTTTAACCTGGCTCACAACAAAAACATTCTAACCAAACTTCAAAACGATCAGTTCAAATCAGGAGCGATTAAATCGGGCTCTGCTTTTATTCGTGGTGGATCTGATACAAAAACCCACATTCTTGAGGAAGGTCAGCCGGTTGGTACTTTTTGGGGTTATCATTGTGAAGGTTTAGATGAAAAGGGCAAATATAT
Source organism: Bacteroidales bacterium (assembly GCA_025350365.1). Taxonomy (GTDB): domain Bacteria; phylum Bacteroidota; class Bacteroidia; order Bacteroidales; family JAAUTT01; genus JAAUTT01. The sequence continues at coordinate 8,302 of JANXXY010000448.1, forward strand.
CTTTACAGATCAAAATGGTGACGGTAAAATTGATGATAAGGACGAAACACATCTTGGTTCGGCTCAGGCAAAATTAACCTATGGTATCAATAGCACCTTTAACTATAAAAACTGGGATCTAAGTTTCTTTTTGAGAGGTGTTTATGGTAATAAGGTGCTGAATTACAGTAGAATGTCATTCGCTACCACACAGTGGTTGATGGGTGCCAATGTGTTAGAAGAAGCCTTAACCAATGGGCTAAAAGATGCACCGGTTTATAGTGATTATTATATTGAAGATGGATCGTTTTTACGGTTAGAAAATTTGAGCCTCGGATACACATTCAAAACCGAAAAAATCCGTTGGGTTAAAAACATGAGAGTTTACGTGGTTGGTCAGAATTTATTTCTGATAACAAAATACAAAGGGCTTGATCCTGAAGTACGGATGGATGGCTTACAACCAGGTGTTGAAGGAAGGGATTTTTATCCTAAATCCAGAACTTTTGTGATGGGTGTGAATATAAGTTTCTAACATTAAAATAAAAGAACATATGAAAAAGATATATATATTATTGTTTATAGGAATAGTGCTCCCCTGGATGCAATCCTGCACCGATTTGAAAGAAACTGTTTATGACCAGATTCCTACAGATCAATATGGGAAAAATCCAAAAGAAATTGCAGCGTTGGTTGCTCCTGTGTATAATTCTGTTCGAAATGCGAGAAGCTGGAGTTTCAGACATTTATTGGATGAGGTAAGTGATATGCAGGTGGTGCCTACCCGAAAAGGTGGTGACTGGTGGGATGGCGGCCAACACATGTATGCAAAAACACATACCTGGACTAATAACAACTGTGGTTTAATTACCGGACTTTATAATGATATTTATGGAAGTATTTCTACCTGCAACAAAGTATTAAAGTTGGTTGAGGGTATTGAAATGGATGGAAAAGATATTGTTATTGCTGAAATCAGAGGGGTACGTGCTCTTTTTTATTATCATGTCATAGATAATTTCGGACAAGCTCCATTGGTAACCAATTTTGATGAAACCGCTCTACCTACTTCTGCCAGTCGTAAAGTTTTATTTGATTTTGTGATTTCCGAATTAACGGCGATAAAAGATGTAGTAAGGGCTGATGTTACTTCTACTTCCTATGGTAAATTTACCAAAGGCGCTGCTTATGCACTGCTTGCTAAGATGTACCTGAATGCTGAAGTCTGGACAGGGACACCTGAATGGCAAAAATGTGTGGATGCTTGTAATGTTGTTATGGCCTTACCTTATATTTTGGAACCTGACTGGAAAATATCCTTTGCAGTTAAAAATGAACTTTCCAAAGAAATTATTTTTCCTGCTGTATTCCAATTAGGAGCTGGAGGAAATAATATCGCTAATTATTCATTACACTATCTTGACGATGCTATTTTGGGCCTTAATCTTGGTTCCTGGAATGGGTGCTGCGCCGATCCAAATTATGTTAAAGAATATGATCAGGATGATAAACGTTATAACTGGTCATTTTTAACCGGTCCTATGAAAGATCCTGCAACTGGTTTGGTTGTTCTCACTGCTCATAGTCGTCCTTTAATTCATACTCCTGAGGTTACCATGTATGAAGCAACTGCAACAAACTGGGGATGGTGTAATCAGGAAGATGGCGCTCGTATCTGGAAATGGGAAATTCCCAAAGGTTTATCCGGTGACATGGATAACGACTTTGCGATTCTTCGTTTGGCTGATATTTACCTGATGAAGGCAGAAAGTTTGGTGAGGTTAAGCGGAGCAAATTCCGTAGCTACGGATTTGGTAAATGCAATTCGTGCAAGAGCTTTTAGTCCCGCAAAACCTGTTGCAAGTGCATCATTGGATGACGTTCGCAAGGAACGACGCTACGAGTTTGCATGGGAACAAATGAGCCGTCAGGATAATATCCGCTTCGGAACATTCCTTAATGCCGTTCCAGGTTGGAGAGGTGTAAGTGATCCAAAACATCTGCTTTTCCCAATACCAAAAGATGCTTTGGATGTTAACCCGGGCTTAACACAAAATCCAGGATACTAATATTTTAAAATTATTATTTCAAGAGGCTGTCTATTTAAGACTTGTAAGTCTTTTTAGACAGCCACTTGAAATATATTTTGGTTAATTAATAAAATGTTAATGAAAGAAGTTTTTTGGGATTCTGGTGGCGGTTAAAATCAGCTTGGTTTAAATCTTAATTTTCCCCTTCACTATATCAAGAATATCATTCTCGTATTCCTGTACTTTTTGAGCCAGCAACTGGGCTTTGGTAAGGATTGAGGTTTTGAATTCCATATCTTTTAACCCGGAGGCATTAATTTTAATATTCAGGTAAGCCCCTAATACACCCGATCGAATGGCAAGTGCGCCCACTCCTGCATCGGACACCGAGTATGGGTTTCCTTCCAGAGCCATGGCCTTGATCACTTCCATAGCGGCCACACCGGTTTCCATTACCTGAAAAGGGATTTGCATGGCATATTTGGTAGCATCCTGAATAGCATCTGTTCGTAGTTCAGTCTCCTGAGTGTTGTTTTTTGGCATCCCAAAAGCCTTCATAATTTTATTAAACGCTCTTGTATCTTCATCTACAAGAAATATAAGTTTTTTTTGAAGAACCATCCCCCTTTCGGCCCATTGCGAAAACTCCTCCCATCGCTCGTCCCAACCTGCTTTGTGAGACGAAAGATTTGCCACCATGGCACCAAGAGAAACTCCCATGGCAGCCATGTATGCCGATACCGATCCACCTCCGGGAGCCGGTGATTCCGACGCTGTTTCGTTTGCAAACGCCTTCAGACTCATCGACACCAGCTTTTCATCAGATTTTCCCGCAAGAACATATTCAATAATCTTTTCATCGGGTCTAAACTGGTACAAATCAGTTAGCCCTAATGATTTAATAGCTATTTTCAACAACTCGTCATCCGACACACC
>JANXXY010000032.1 GCA_025350365.1 Bacteroidales bacterium
AATCTAGCGAAGCGATATACTGAAGGTAATCTAGCGAAACGAGAAAACCCACTGGCAGAGAAAGGAAAAACATTAAAGTGAGCAGAAATTTAAATTAGGCATAACACCGGATACTCATTTATTTTTAATTTATTAACTTGAAGGTTACCGCCACGACCCTACGTTTTATAAAAAAGAAGAATTTGTCATTTGAAATAAGAGCTCCTTTAGGAGCGTAATGTTTGTAGAAAAACATGGTATTACCTCCAACAGAGCTCCGTAGTAGCGAGCTGTTAATTATACAACTCGAACAATCTACTAATAAACAGGTCGCTCCTAGAGTAGCTTAATGTGCTTCAATTGCATCAACTCTACAAACAGGTCTCCGCTATGCGGCTATTTTCAATGAAATCTTAAACGGGAATTTTGTCGTACGCCCAAGAAATTATGAGTTACCTTATTTTAAAATCCGTTATATGCTGATAAGGTAATAAGGTTCGTTTGCACGTTGCCTTAATTTCTGCGAAGGTTAGTGAAAAAAATAAGAATTTTCAGATATTTCAATATTCTTAAAATAAAATACTTAGATACTTATTAAAATATTTCTTTATTTCAATATATTTAAATACTTCGGTATATTTTTGAAGGTACTGATAATAAGTGCGTATTCAAAAAATGAAATTAATCGTAACTAGTTATTAGCCAATTATTTTTAAATTTTCAAATATCAAATTTTCAAATTTAACGAAGTGTTGTATATTTCAACGTATTACATTTAAAAATGAAGAAGTTGAAAAATTACCAAACTATTGTAAAAACTTGACACAAATTTTTTATTTGGTAAAACATCTGTTAAAGTTGGTGGCAATTGCACCTATCAATTCTTCTGTACCCATTTGCCGAATATCCGCAAACTGCTTATAAACATCAAAAATAGTTAGTTCACTGTCGTCGGTTTCCAATAAAACATTCGATATTACTATGTTTTTTGCAAGAGTAATAAAACGTAAATTTTGGGTAAACAAATGCTTTCCAAACGACAAAAGCATCCCTTCGGCTATGCATTTTTGAGCAATTTCAGCACTGCCCGAAAATCCGTGGATAACCCATGGCATTGAACAACGACAATATTTTCGGATCTGTAATAAATCATTAAATGCTTTAACACAATGCACGATAAGGGGTTTTTCGTACTTTTCAGAGAGCTCAATCTGAAGGCAAAAAACTTTTTTCTGAAGATCGAATGAATATTTGGAGTAAGCATCTATACCACATTCGCCGATAGCTATCACCCTTGAGTCGTTTAGCTTTTGGAGAAGTGAATCAACTTTCAATTCCCAATCATTTAAATAATATGGATGAATACCGGATGAAAAATAGAAATTTGAAGTTAATTCAGGAAGTAAATCCTCGGGGAAATTATTATAAACTACAATACCGGTAGATTTTGTGGCTTTATGTGTGTGAATATCAATATACCCTTGCTGACTACTCTGCACGATGAACCAATGATTTCTTCAGATCGCATTGACTGCATCCTCCACACGCTGAACCGTTTTCCTTCTTTAAAAAAATAATTTGAGATAATTGGTATCCAACCTTTGTTAAAGCTGCTACTACCAAAACCAAAACGATAATATCCTGAATCATAAATTAAATTTAAAAAAATAATTTTCCAACCTGATAAATAGTAAACGCAAAAACCCATGCCAATGTTGTTGTGTAAACGGCCGTAAATAAGGCAATTTTCCATTTCCCTGATTCCCTGCCAATAGCAGCTATTACAGCAATGCATGGAAAATATAATAATACAAATGAAAGAAATGATAGGGCGACAAGTGGAGAAAATATCAGTTTACCTTTGTTTACGCCCGATTGATATCGACTTTCATGTAATCGTTGAATAAGTTTCTGATTTAATTTGTTTCCACTTTCAACCTGGTATAAAATTCCCATTGTACTAATAATTATCTCCTTCGCGGCAACACCGGAAAGAAGGCTGACACTCATACGCCAATCAAAACCCAGCGGAGACATTACGGGCTCGAGAAACTGACCTATTCTGCCGATGTAGGAGTTCTTTTGACGTTCAGCTTCTAATGATCGGTTTATCTCGCTTAATGCAATTTTTTGCTGATTATCAAGGTTTATTTTTGTTGAGACATTGGTTGTATTGGAAATCTGTATCTTATAATTATTTGTAACTTGAGAAATCTTATCATCATATTCCTTAGATGATTCCAAATGTCTTGGAAAATAGCCAAGCGCCCAAATAATTACTGATGCAGTAAGGATTACCCCACCCATTTTAGTTACATATTGCTCTCCTTTATTCCACATATGAAGAACTGTAGTACGCAAATTTGGAATTCGATACGGAGGAAGTTCCATCACAAAAGGAACCTCTCCTTTTCTAAGTAAGACTTTCTTAAATAATAAAGCCATAATTACAGCCACCGCAATTCCCATGATATAGATTAAAAACAACAACATTCCGGGATATTTGGGTGAAAATGCAGATATAATCAATACATAAACAGGAAGTCGGGCACTGCATGAGAAAAAAGGATTAATGAGCATCGTAATCAACCGGCTCTTGGGATTTTCAATTGTTCGGGTGGCCATAATTGCCGGAACATTACATCCAAAACCCATAATAAGTGGGATAAACGATTTGCCATGTAGCCCAATTTTATGCATTAGTTTATCCATAATAAATGCAGCCCGTGCCATGTATCCGGTATCTTCCATTAAAGAAATGAAGAAGAAAAGCAGAAGGATATTTGGAAGAAAAACCAGAACCCCTCCTACCCCGGCTAATACGCCATCAATTAACAAATCCTTTAATGATCCGTTCGGGAAAAAATGTTGTAAACCCTCACGTATCAATAACACGCCCTGATCAATCCAATTCATTGGATAATGCCCCAGAGAAAATGTTACCTCAAACATAAACCAAAGAAAAAACAGAAAAATGGGAAAGCCCCAATATTTATTCGTTAAAAAATTATCAATAAGCACCGACCGTTGCTTTCCCGTGAAAATATTTCCTTCATACGTTTCCTTTAATGCACCGGAAATAAATCCGTATTTTGCATCCGTAATAACAGTTTCACTATCTTCGGATAACAACGCTTCTAATCTTTTTCGCTCATGTGATGCAACGCTCTTAATGTCAATATAATTATGACATAGCGAAAGCGTTTTATGAACTTCCAAATCATTCTCCAACAGTTTAACTGCTAAAAACCTTGATGAAAAATTTAATGTAACGTCCTGGTTTATTGGGTCTTTAATTTTAGATCGCAACCTCAATATCGATTTTTCCACATCCACACCATAATTGATGTGGACATGCCGACGGGTTTTGTCTTTATCACTGTAAATATTAATAATACGATCAAATAAATCGCTTACCCCCTTGCCTTTTGATCCAACGGTGGGTATAATTGGAATTCCAATCATCTTACCAAGACTCAGGTAATCAAAGCGATGTTTTTTTTCTATTAGCTCATCGAACATGTTAAGCGCCATCACAACTTTCACATCCATATCAATGAGTTGTGTGGTGAGATATAAATTTCGCTCCAGATTTGAAGCATCTACCACATTAACAATTACATCAGGGTGATTGTTTGCTATAAATTTGCGAACATAGATTTCTTCTGGTGAATAGGCTGTAAGTGAATATGTTCCCGGAAGGTCAGTGATATTAATTGTATAACCTTTGTACTTTACAGAAGCCGTTTTTGAATCGACGGTAACACCAGCATAATTACCAACATGTTCCTTTGATTTGGAAGCCACATTGAAAATAGTAGTTTTCCCGGCATTAGGATTTCCAACCATTGCGACTTCAATGGTTTTGCCCCTTTCTAATGCTGTTTTGCGTAATTTTTCTTCGGTAAAGACGCCATTATAGGAGCCATTGACTAAGTCTAAATCCAGTTTTCGGGCTTCTTCCTGGGTTATTACCTCAATCAAAGAAGCCTCCGATCGACGCAGCGAAACCTCGTACCCCATAATGTTATATTCTACAGGATCCCGTAAAGGTGCGCTTTTAACAACCAGTACCTTTTTACCCTTTATAAACCCCATTTCCATGATTCGCTTTCGAAAAGCGCCAATTCCTTGAACTTTTGTAATTATCCCGTAATCACCTGTACTCAGATCTGCTAACTTCATTCAATAATTTTCTGCTATTTTAATTTAATTTAAATAAAAATAAACTACAATATTATATCAATATATCCATAATACAAAACAATTGTTTTCAACACAATATTCAATATCATGTTAATATTTAATATTTTAAAGTTTATTAACTCTACTTTGGTATTTTAAATTTATTAATAGTATTTAGCTATTTATCCCTTACCCTGAAGGGAGAAAACTGAAAAGTCAATCTGTTCCCTCTAACAATTCAGGGTAAAACAAGTTTGTTTTTCTAAAATGTCAAAGTATAATAAAATACTTTTGAAACTACCAAATAGTTTTCTTATTTTTATTTATATATTGCCATAAGAAAAAGCGCCAATTATTTGAAATGGAAAAGGAAGAAAATATATTCGATAAAATACAAGAGCTTTTAGGGGATTTGAACGGAAATTTTAATGTTCTTGAGGAACAAATAAACATTGATACTCAATTAGAATACTTTGAATTATCAACTGATTTGAAAAAAACATCCAATAGTAACGAAATTTTCGAAAAAAAGGATAATCTATTTTCTACTGAACTCCCATTAGAGGAAAAAAAGGTGCTCCTTGTTCATTTGGCTTCAATGGATAAAGTAGAGGCTTATAGAGTTATTGAACAATACCAGCTAAGTCCCGATCCAGAATTAAAAGATTGGGCAATAATGGCATTTCAGGAAAGCAAAATGCTCATGGAAAGTTCATTCTTAGACCGAAATCAGGTATTTATTTCCACTGGTTTAGGAGGAAAAGGATCGAAGCTACGATACTTTGTAGTCTTTGTTGCAAAAGAGCAACAGATTATGGAAGATTATCAAAAAAAGGTTATTAAAAGTGAAATAGAATTTGCCGCCAAAAAAAAAGGCAGCATTTTGGAAGAAATCAATTTTAATGGATGGCTAACAACATGTAAGGTGCTAATTCCAATTCAAGTACAGTTTAATCTGCTATTTGAGGAAATAATAGAAGCCATAAACCAGTTGGGGGATTTTCTGGATAAAAACTACATTATTACTAATGTGAAAGAACTTTCGTTGCAAGAAATAAAAGATGTTCTGAATAATACCAAAAACAAAGACCATTCAGATGATGATGAAATATAAAACAAACCAAATTATTGTAAGAGAACTCTTATTATCAATTAGTATACGATTATTTTTCTAATTAATAAAAATACTATTCATCCTTTTCAGTTTTTTCGCTTATTTTGCAGCCGGTTTCAAACCGGAATAAATGTGAATTGTTAAATAATATAAGTTCTTTAAGTAATGATTAGTAGAAGATTGATTCGGATTAAAATCGTTCAGGTATTGTACGCGAATGTTACCAGTGATAATTCCTCGATTGATAAGTCAGACAAAGAGTTCCAATTAAGTATCCGTAAAACATATGATTTATACCACTATCTGATTCTGCTTCTTCTCCAAACAATTGATTATATTGCTGACCGTAACGAAATTGCCCGTAACAAAAAAATTCCAACACAAGCTGATTTATACCCAAATACTCGCCTTATTGACAACAGAGTCATTTTACAATTGCGTAATAGCGAGCAATTTCAAAACTATATTTCAGCAAATAAATTAGGCTTCACCGACTATCCCGAATTAATAAAAAGACTTTATCAAAAAATTCTCGACTCCAGTTATTACAAACAATATATCGAAAACCCAATTTGTGATTATAACAAAGACAAACAATTTATTATTGACATTTTCATAAATGAATTTGAGGATTGGGAACTTCTTTATCAAATACTCGAAGAACAAAGTATTTACTGGAACGACGATATTGAATTTGTGGTAAATATGATCGTTAAAACCCTGGATAAATTCAAGGAAACAAGGAGCAATCCTCCAATGATGGATCTTTATAAAAATGAAGAGGATAAAGAATTTGGCAAAATTCTTTTGAGAAAATCATTATTGAAACAAAAGGAATTTCGTGAATTAGTGGAGAAATATACCAAGAACTGGGAATTGGATCGTATTGCCATGATGGACATTATCATCATTGTTATTGCGCTTACGGAAATAACGGAGTTCCCTAGCATTCCTGTAAAAGTTACCTTAAACGAATATATTGAAATTGCAAAATTTTATTCAACTCTAAAAAGCAACGAGTTTATTAATGGTATTTTAGATAAAATAGTAGCTGATATGCGAAAAGATAATAAAATTATTAAAACCGGACGTGGATTAATGGGAGAAACAAAAGCCTAGGTAATTTTACTTGGCTGAATAAAAAAAAAATGGTTAATTTGTATTTTTAAGCTATTTATAATATGGCTCAATTAAATATTTTTTGATAAAACTAATACTCTTAATAATTTTCAAATTTGCTAAAGACTTACAACATAATATTTAAAAATTTTAATAGTTTTTATTCAATCATCGCCATTTTGATTTTACTTGCAGGATGCCATAATCATAAGGTTAAGGAAAATGATAAAGTTCTTAACGATGACAAAACAGGCGCTCCATTTATGTATTTTGCTGAAGAAGAGCATAACGTAGGGAAAATTATTCAAGGCGAAAAAGTTTCGCATATTTTTACTGTTGAAAATAGAGGCAAGTCTGATTTGCTTATTATCTCGGTAAATGCCAGTTGTGGTTGTACAGTAGCTAAATGGGATAAAAAACCAATTGCTCCCGGTAAAGCCGGTTCAATAGAAGTTGTATTTGACAGTAAGGGTAAAATTGGACTACAACATAAAACAATTGTTGTTGAGTCGAATGCAAAGCCTGATTCGAAAATTTTAACACTTAAATCTGAAGTTGTTTCACCAAATAATTCAAAAATAGAATGATGACAATAGTAACAAACATTTTGTTAATGGCTCCGTCGGCACCTGGTTCAAATCCATTGGTGTCTCTGATTCCTTTATTACTGATTATAGTAGTGTTTTATTTCTTTATGATCCGTCCTCAGATGAAACGTCAGAAAGAGCTGGTTAATTATCGCACTTCCTTAAAAAAAGGCGATAAAGTAATTACCACCGGCGGAATTTACGGTAAAATATCGGAAGTAAGCGAACAAACACTTGTTCTGGAAATAGACAATAATGTTCATATTAAAGTTGAGAAAAGCGCTGTTCTGAAAGATCCTTCCGATCTGAATGCCCAGAAATAATTCTCCGCTTTGGTGACGAAATAATTCGTTTTACCATGGATGCCGGACTTAAACATCAATTATCGAATCTAACAGATAGAGAAAAAGTTAAATTCAACAGACAACTTTTGATCTATCTGTTGTTTTTAGTTGTGTCTATTATTTTTTGGTATCTAAACGCCCTAAGTAAGGAATATACCACAATTATTAACTATCCGGTTAAATATGAGGACTTTCCCAAAGGCAAAGTTCTTGTTTCAGATCTTCCCGAAAAGCTTGAAATAAAAGTAAAGGGATTTGGGTTTACAATCCTTAGATCCAAACTTACGTCATACATTAAACCGATTATACTGCCGATAAACATTTTCAGGCTTGATATTCAACGAAAAGATAATCAGTACATATATTATCTTTTAAGCCGATATACTAAGGAATGGATTGGCAACCAATTAGGTAGTGAACTACAATTAGTTTCATTATTGCCTGATACCCTGTTTTTCAAATTTACCGATGTTATTGATAAAAAAATACCTGTACAGCTAGTGTCAAAACTTCATTTTGCTAAACAATTCATGCAAAATGGAAAAATTTTGATACAGCCTGATAGTATTGTTGTTAGTGGCCCGCAAGTAATATTGGATACCTTAAAAGTTATTTCCACATACAAATTAGAACTAAAAGGCATTAAGGATACTATAACCAAAGAGGTTAACCTTTTTCCGATACCAAAAATATCATACAACAAAAAAAATGTTTCTATAACAATACCGGCTGTTAAGTATACTGAAATGGTTTTAAATATTCCTATTGAATCAGTGAATGTGCCTGACAGCCTGAAGTTAAAAACCTTTCCTGCATATATATCTCTTTCCTGTTGGGTTGGTATTTCGGATTATGACAAAATGACACCTTTTATGTTTAGAGCAAGTGTTGATTATAAAATATTGAAAAATAATCCTTCAAATAAAGTTAAGATCAACCTGACGAAGATTCCTCCCATGGTGATAAACATTACTTATCATCCCAAAAGCGTTGAATATATCATCGAAAAATGATTAAAGTTGGTATTACCGGAGGAATTGGAAGTGGAAAAACCACCGTTTGCGAAATATTTATTCGACTTGGTATTAGCCTATATAATGCTGATAGCAAGGCAAAATGGTTAATGAACAATAATGAAAATATAAAACTACAACTTATAGAGCGTTGGGGAAGTCAATTATATAAAAACAATCAACTTGACCGATTATTCCTTGCCGAAATAATTTTTGCTGATAAAAAAGCTCTTGAATATGTAAATTCTATTGTACATCCTGCAGTAAATACTGATTTTAAAAAATGGAGTTTATTGCTTACAAATGAAGAATATGTTATCGAAGAGTCGGCTCTTCTATTCGAAAGCAAGGCATTTAACAATATGGATGTGACGGTTACTGTTTATTCACCTGAAAATATAAGGATTGAAAGGGTAATTAAACGTGATAAGGTATCAAGAGAACAGGTTATTAACAGAATAAATAATCAACTATCCGACCAGGAAAAGGTAAAACGGTCGGAATTTGTAATATATAACAATGAAAAACAAAGTCTTTTGGAACAAGTATTAAATTTACATAACGAATTAATTTCGAGAAGTATATAGTATGGGTAAATTTGTAAAATGGATTGGCGGCGGCCTTGGTTGGGCATTTTTTGGACCAGTAGGCGGTATGTTTGGATTTTTACTAGGTACCATGGTCGATAGTGTCGAATCCGTGCAAACTGCATCGGGAAAAACAACTGCCGGAGATTATGCTATGAGCTTATTGGTTCTGGTAGCTGCAATGATGAAGGCAGACGGTAAGGTAGTAAAGGCAGAACTTGATTATGTTAAAAAATTTCTGGTTCAAAATTTTGGCACTGAAGGTGCACATGAAGCTCTGCAACTATTGCGCGACTTATTGAAGCAGGAAATACCGGTTGAAGATGTTTGCGATCAAATCTCAGCACATGTCGATTATTCATCGCGTCTGCAACTTATGCATTTTCTGTTTGGCCTTGCTAATTCAGATGGGCGGATTGATATAGCCGAAGAGCGACTTCTGGAACTTATTTCTTATAAAATGGGAATTACATCGAAGGATAAAGAATCCCTTCGATCGATGTTCAAAAATACAATCGAAGATTATTATAAAATATTGGAAATTGAAAGTACATCCACTGACGATGATATAAAAAAATCTTATAGGTCTATGGCAATGAAATATCATCCTGACAAAGTTGCTTATCTGGGTGATGATGTTAAAAATGCTGCGAATGAAAAGTTTCAAAAGCTTAACGAAGCTTACGAAAAAATAAAAAAAGAGCGTGGAATGGCATAGAGTTTTCTTAGTTTTGCATCTTTAAATATAAAAAGCTTAAAAATATATGAGTCTTAAAGATATATTGGCAATCTCCGGTTATAGCGGATTGTATCGTTTTATTTCGCAAGGTCGTAATGGAGTGATTGTAGAAGGGTTGATTGATAAAAAGCGTATGAATGCTACCGGATCGGCAAGGGTTAGCGCTCTTGAAGATATAGCGATTTACACGGATGATAAGGAAGTTCCTCTGAAAGAGATTTTCCGGAAAATTTACCAAAAGGAAAATGGAGGTCAAACCATTGATCCAAAATTGGCTACCGATAAATTAAAAAAATATTTCGAAGAAATACTTCCGGAATACGATCGCGAAAAAGTGTATTCATCTGATATTAAAAAAGTTTTTACCTGGTACAATATACTTCTTGACCTAAAAATGATTGACCTTGAGGAAGATCCAAAAGTTCCTGAAGTCTTGACGGAAGTTAAGGAAGAAACAAAAGAATAAACTGACCAATATAAATAAAAAAGCCACTTGGATTCAAGTGGCTTTTTTATTTTATTTAAAACAGTAAAGTAATGTTAATCAATGATACAATTTAAAAAATCTAATTA
>JANXXY010000048.1 GCA_025350365.1 Bacteroidales bacterium
TCTCAACATCAATACCTTTTAATACTTGTAATGTTCCGTATGATTTTGTAATGTTTTCCGATCGAATCATCAATAAGGATTTCGCTATATTTTGTTAAGAAATATAGAAGATTTAAGAACCAAGAAGTAACAACAAATCAATACATTATGATTAAAATTAAAGGATTTCAAAATTTAAGAGGTTAAAATTTATTCTTTAACTTCTTTTCTTCTTTAACTTCTCGACTTGCAACTTACGATTGTTTTCAGTGTTGAATTGATTTATTTATATCATCCTTAACCGGATTAACCGTATTTGTTAAATCTTCCTTAATATCATTCAAATCAGATTTCACATCTGACATGCTATTATTTATCTCAGATTTAATATCATCAGATGCTTTTTTAAACTCACGCATGGCTTTACCCAATCCTTTTGCAATTTCTGGAATTTTATCTGCACCGAAAAACATAAGAGCAAATAACAAGATGATAAATATTTCCGAACCTCCGATACCCATGTTTTCTTAATTTAATGGTACAAATATACTAATGAAATGAGAGATAAATTGAAATAAATGAAAATAGAAGTAGATGGAAGTAGATGAAAATTGAAATAAATAGAAGTAGATAGAAATAGAAATAAGAAATAGATGGAAAAAAGAAATAGATGGAAATAAATAGAATAAGCAAAAACAGCACGGTAATCAGGCTGTTTTTGCTTTTATTTATTGTCTTATTTTTTGTCTTTTTTCTTTTCGGTAAGCCTTATGATGTCGTAAGCTACAGGTGTGGCATTAAATACAGAAGAGTAAGTTCCAATAGAAACCCCAACCAACAAGGCAAAGATAAACCCACGGAGAATTTCACCACCAAAGATGAAAATCACAATTAATACTACCAATGTAATACCTGATGTATTAACCGTTCGTCCCAATGTATGGTTAATAGCATCGTTGATGTTAACATCAAGAGGTCTGGCCGGGTATAACAATTTGTATTCACGAATTCTATCATAAATAATTACAGTATCCATAATGGAATAACCTATAATCGTTAACAAGGCTGCAATAAAATCCTGACCAATTTCAAGACTAAAAGGTAAAATACCCCAGAATAACGAGAACGCACCAATAACAATAAGAGTATCGTGTGCCAGAGAAACGACACCGCCCACACCATATTTCCAGTTTTTGAAACGGATTGCGATATAGATAAAGATAATAACCAATCCAAAAAACACAGCCATAAAAGCACGGTAAATCAATTCGCTGGATATAACAGGATCAACCTTTTGGGAACTCTGTTCTCCTCTTGTTTTTGTTTGAGATCCTTGAGAGAATTCAGCAAACGTAATAGGAGTTTTATAATAATTCATTACCCCTGCGAAAAGCTTATTTTCAACGATAGAATCGGTTTGTTTCGATTTATTATCAATCAAATATGCTGTAGTAATTTTTACCTGATTGTCGCTACCAAACGTTTTTACTTCAGGAGCTGTACCAAATGATTGGGTTAGTGATTTGCGAATCTCCTGAGTTTGAACAGCTCCATCAAAGCGCACAATATAAGTTCGTCCACCTTTAAAATCGATACTTGGATCTAACCCGCGCACAAATAATGATATGATGCCAATTAAAATTACCACGCTTGAAATGACGTACATCTTCTTTCGTACTCCGATAAAGTCAATCTTAACTTTTGTCATTGCATTAATGGTGAATCTATTCCCAAGGGTAATGTTGATGTTTCGATCAAGCATCCATTCAAACATCAAACGTGCAATGAAGATGGAAGAAAACAAAGATAAAAGCAGACCTACAATAAGTGAGGTGGCAAAACCTTGTACAGGTCCCTGACCAAAAATATAAAGAACGATACCTGTTAAAATCGTAGTAACGTGACCATCGATAATGGCTGAATATGCATGCCAGAAACCGTCCTTCACCACAAGTTTGGATCCTTTGCCGGCACGAACTTCCTCCCGCATACGCTCGTAAATAATAACGTTACCATCAACTGCCATAGCAAGTGTTAATACGATACCTGCAATACCCGGCAAGGTTAACACCAATCCCATGGATGCAAAAACACCAAACAGGAAGAAAACATTCGCAAACAGAGCGACGTTAGCCACATTCCCGGCACGACCGTAATAAAGCCACATATATAGCAATACACCTATAAATGCAATAACGAAGGACATTAAACCAGCATTAATAGATTCCTGACCCAGAGACGGTCCAACAACGTTTTCGTTGATAATACGTGCAGGAGCAGGCATTTTTCCTGATTTCAGAATGATGGCTAAATCCTGTGCCTCACTAATCGTGTAATGACCTGTAATAACTGAACTACCATTAGGTATCTCCCCATTAACTGTGGGTGCAGTTTGCACACTATTGTCGAGAACAACGGCGATACATTTTCCAATATTTTCCTTGGTTAAACGTGCCCAGATCTTTGTTCCTTCGCCATTCATAGTCATGTTCACTTCTGCAACCGACTTATTTTGCCCAAATTCTCCCCGTGCATTAGTAATTACAGAGCCATCCAGCGGCGCTTTTCCATCGCGGGTTGATACTTTAATAGCATACAACTCAAAAGTTGTCATGGATTTGTCGTCAGCAACCGGTTTGCTCGACCAAAGAAAACGAATATCTCTGGGGAAAATGGTTCTGATTTGTTTCAGATGAAGGTAATAATTTACTTTGGCGGTATCACTTACCTTAGCGTATCCCACCAGAGCACCTGCTCCTAACTTACCATCTCTGGTAGAATTAGGTGTTAGCACTGCAAACAAAGGATAGTCCTTAAGACCTTGATTTGGAAGAGCTGATGTGTCCTTTTTGGTAGTGTCGCTGGCAATTTTATCCAATAATGATACTCTTTTAGTGGTATCTTTCTTTTCAGATGTTTTTGCAACAGTAACCCTTTTAATATTAGTTACAGAATCCGACACTCCGGTTTCGGCGGCAAGAATATCTTTCAGACGTTTGTTTGTTTCAAGAAGAAAGCCATATACTTCCTGATTATCATAAGTTTCCCAGAATTCGAGATTAGCTGTTCCCTGAAGCAGTTTACGAACCCGCTCAGGCTCTTTGATGCCCGGTAAATCAATCTGAATGCGTCCTTTGGTTTCCAATTGCTGAACATTGGGCTGAAGAACACCAAACCGGTCAATTCTTGTTTTCAGGATATTAAATGAGTTATCGATTGCAGCATTCGCTTCATCATGAATAACGGCTAAAACCTTTTGGTTGGTAGAGCTAAAATTAACCCTGTCCTTTAATTCTACGGTTGAAAATATGGCTGCAAGTTTGGCATTAGGATCAATTTTGGTAAAAGCCCGTCCAAACAGAGTTACAAAATCTTCACGAGACGTTAATTGGTATTTGTTTGCAAGCTCTATTGCCTGAACAAAAGTTGAATCGGTACTATTGTTTGACAAGGCACGGATTACATCAACCACCGATACTTCAAGAATAACATCCATCCCACCTCTTAAGTCAAGACCCAATGCGATCTGACGTTCTTTGCATTCACGATAGGTATACTTGCGTAATCCTAAAAAGTTATAAACTACCTGGCCCGATATTGAATCAAGGTATTTCTCTTTCTTGTTCAAATTACCATTGGCAAATACCTCTGCTTTTTTATCAGCTCTTAACGTAAAAAAGGTGAATGATAACTGGTATAAACAGACCAATGCCAAGGCTATAGCAAATAACTTGACGGCTCCTTTATTTTGCATTTGAGATTATATTTAAAATTTGTATAGATTTTTTTCAAAGTTAGAGCGCAAATATAGAATATTTTTTTATTCCGAAGGTTGATCAATCTTTATATTTCAAAAGGTACTTTTTCAATAATTCGGAAGGAGTAAGTGAGAATGCCTAGTAATTAGTACTTAGTACTTAATTTCCATGATATTTGAATTTTGGTACATGCAATGTCAATATCCTTTTTGCATAATCAATTTTAGCTTTGTATTTCAAGAGAAAATCGCTGCCTATCAATCCCCAGATAGATTTTGAAGATATATTTTTGTATAGTTGATCGATTGAATTAAGGTCAATTAAAATGATGTTGAATTTTTCAATATAAAAATCGCCCATTTTAAAACTACTTAGAATCCCCTGATGACTTTCCATTTCAGCTGCATTTATGCCTGCCGATTGTATCCCTGACAATATCTTAGCAGGCTCGTCCAAAATATCGCTGATATGGTTTAATGCAAAAACAGTTTTGGATGCTCCCGTATCAATTATCAAATCGCACCTCTGCCCGTTAACAAAGCCTTCCACAAAAAGATGAAAACTGGTATTATCAAGCTCAACAATTTCAATGGGTATTTTTATAGTCATGATAATTACAACATTTCGTTAAATTTGATAATTTGAAAATGAGATAATTTGAAAATGAGTGGCTAATAACTAGTTACGATTGATTTCAGTTTTTGAATTTGTACTCATTATCAGTACCTTAAAAAAATATACCAAAGTATTAGATTCGGAACAAAGTTGAAAAGTATTATTTCACCCCAATTCCTTAATAAGCAATATCTCAGTCTGTTATTTAAGTAATCAATTTTGGGATAAGAAGGGTTGGGAGTTAACACAAAAGGTTGGAAAACAATTGCCCCAACCTTTCGCTAAATAAATGATATACGTAAAAGTTATAATAACTTCATTTCTTTAAGAACTGTATTCATGCTTCGAACAGCGTCAGCGCTCTTATCGAATGCCGCCTTTTCATCGGCATTGAGTTTGAAATCGATTATCTTTTCCCAACCGTTTTTGCCTATTACTACCGGAACGCCAATGCAAATATCCTTCTGGCCATATTCACCGTCCAAAGATACACAGCATGGGTAAACTTTTTTCTCGTCACGAACAATGGCTTCAACTAAAGCAGCACCGGCAGCGCCAGGGGCATACCATGCCGAAGTGCCTAAAAATTTAGTTAGGGTAGCTCCACCAACCATTGTGTCGGCAACTACCTTATTCACAGCTTCACCATCCAGAATTGAAGTAACCGGAACTCCATTGTAAGTGGCAAAACGCGAAAGAGGAATCATGGTAGTATCACCATGTCCACCAATTACAATACCCTGAATATCGCTGGCTGGTGCATTTAAAGCCAAACTCAGGTAACACTTAAAACGGGAGCTGTCGAGAATTCCACCCATACCAATGATGCGATTCTTTGGCAGACCTGTTGACTTAAGCGCTAAATAAGTCATAGTATCCATTGGATTGCTAATAACAACCAGAATGGCGTTTGGAGAATATTTAAGAATATTTTGAGCTACCTCCTTAACAATGCCGGCATTAATACCAATCAAATCTTCGCGGGTCATGCCAGGTTTGCGGGGAATACCTGAGGTAATCACAACCACATCAGAATTAGCGGTTTTGCTATAA
>JANXXY010000062.1 GCA_025350365.1 Bacteroidales bacterium
AAATGTTTATAGAAAATTGGCACGAAAAGAAAATTTCGACTCCAACGGAGTCGCACGTCAGATGGACTCTTTCATTTCTATAAACATATTAACCCTCTGGGTTAAAGAACTAATTAACTTTGTATAAATATTGTTATTAACACAATAAATGTTCATATAATGGGATGATGTAAGGTTCACCATTAATAAACACGGTTTTGGCCAACTTTATTTATTTATAATCAATTAGTTAACTTGGGCGGTTTAAACGCATATATTTATTATTGTAAATTAGTTGGCTTATCAGATGCAAGGGAGATTTCAAAAAAATTCAGGATTAAAAAATGGGCGTGTACAATGACGAAACACATATTGTGCTTTTTGATGGGGTTTGCAATCTGTGCAACTCCGCAGTAAAGGCCATAATCAAACGAGACAGGAAAGGAAAATTTAAATTTGCTTCATTACAATCTCAAAGAGGTCAAGCCTTACTTAATCAATTTGGACTATCAACGAATGATTTGAATACTGTCATTTACATTAATAACACCCGGTATTTTATTAAATCGTCCGCCGTGCTTCATGTATTGAAAGAGTTAGGTGATATTTGGAAGCTTTTTTATGTATTTATTATACTGCCCCAACCTTTAAGAGACTTTCTGTATAGCATAATTGCAAAGACCCGGTACAAAATATTTGGCAAACGAGCCAGTTGTATGATACCACCGACTAATATTAAACAACGGTTTTTACAATGATCATAGCAAATTTAACCTCTTACGCAGCCAATTCCGGATATTCACAATTCTCCCTAACTTTTGGTGAATTAATATATTGAGCAAATTCTTTCCGTTGAAACCTTAACACCGTGTAAGCTTTCATGGCCTTTTCATCAAATGGGTTGAAGAATTTTTTAATGTCAGCAGTACTTAACTTTTCATTCAGATAGTCTAACGCAGTGTCCTGTTGTAACAATAAAAGCATTCTTGAACCGCTTGAAGCCTTCGGATTATTATGGATTTTAGCCGTTAAAGGATTCGGAGGAGTGGTAATGATTGAGAATGATTCGGCTACCTCACCGGTTTCTCTGTCAAGTTTTCTTTCCCATATTCCTCCCGCATAAAACAAGCCACCTCCGTCAGGGTATATAAAATAAGGAAAGATTTCCCCATTAAAATGGTAGTATTCAAAATATCCGTCAATCGGCACTATACAACGATGTGTAAAAATAAGCTCTTTGTGCTGATTAAACACCTTTTCACAGGTTGAATTCAGCAATTCTCTGGTGATGGTACTATCTGTTTTAGCATCATGATATGAATAGGGAAGCGTCCATTGCATATTTCTGAATTGCAGTTTTCCGGCCTCCTTTATCAACGCAGTTAAAGTTGGTTTGCCTTTGCCAATAGCCACATAGTATTCCTTAAACTCCATGCTATTATTGGCTATGAATGATTCATAAAATAGTTGAACTATTTCATCCTGAGATCCGGCTTTGAATCTTTTTTCCATTTCATTACGGACTTTTTTTGTTCCTACCCAGTAGCACATATTAATTAATTGTTTATGTCCATTTGTTTTTCACTGTATGAACATATTTCATAGTCACAAGTTCACCAACCATCCTCACAATCTTCCCTAATTTTGAAGGAACTTCCCCGGCGATAGCATCCCCGCTTTGCTTTTTTCAACTGATCAAATCTGTTGTAATTAATTTTTAGTCCGGCTTGCCTACTGAGTTGCACGACTCTTTTACTTCAAATCTGTTTTGATTGAAGCATATTTTTTTTTACGTGAATAATTATAGTACAGACCGAAAATAACAATAAGTAGCACTGGTATTACGGTGTTGATAACCTGCCATTTTATTCTTTCTTCGCGTATGCGGGGTTTGTCGAGGATACGAAGTTTAAACTCTTTGGTGCGTAAGCTCATTAACCCGGTTTCGTCAGTAAGATAATTAATAGCATTGCTCACAAAATCCTTGTTCCCAAAAGTCTGACGGGTAAATTTATCATATCCCAAAGCGGATACCATTGGCCCTTTAGCTGTTAGCCGAACATCGTTGGCAATCATATTACCATCACCCACAATAATCATTTTTGTAGGAATGCTTTCGGCCTTGTAATTTACTTCGACACCCGGCATAATGTTTTTCACTAAACGGTTACGGAATACCGATGGGAAATGGCCTTCCAGAAGCATAGCGATAGGTATGTTTGGTTTGTTAAATTCAGCTTGTTGCGGGGTTTGTTTAATTTCCTGTAGCTTGATATACATGGGAGCCGACACGGTTTTTGAATATCTCGAAGTTCGCAATAAGCATGTTTTTTTTATCTTTTTGTTGTCTCCTACGGTATCAATTCCACTGGCATATCGAGCCCATACCATCTCTAAATTTCGGCTAACCGGATGATCCACTAAGGGTGATATAAGTGGATAATAAAGCCAGGGCGCCGGAACCCATTTTGGTTGATTGCTATTTGTCCCCGAATTCACAGGAAGTACATTGCATTGAATATCCTGAACCAGATTGGAGTTTATCCGAACTCCGTATGTAAATAGTTGGTCGTCAATTTGTAAGTTGTTGATAAATCCAAAGGTTGATCCGTTGGACAAACTGTCAGTATTGATGTTTACCTCATTCACAAACCAAAGCAACTTACCTCCGTTCATCAGATACTGATCGAGTACAAACTTATCCTGTTCACTAAACGGTTTAGTGGGTTTGGCAATGATTACGGCTTTATATTGATCGAGAACATGAATATTGCCTTTAATTTCTCCACGGTCTACCTGAAAAGTATTTGATAGTTCGCGAGTAACATCGCCTACTTCCATCTCACTCAGTTCGCCATGACCTTCAAGAAAGGCTATCTTTTCAACCTTCTTGTTACTGATATTGTAAATTGATTTAATTAATTCGTATTCCACATTTTGCATGGAGTTATTCAAATTTTCCTCCGCTGATAAAGCCACATTATTTTTAAGCAGACTAACCGGAATGTCTATTCCCTTATAAGAAATAACAGCGCTTGGGAAAACAGTCTTTTCCGATGCGCCTCCTTCCTTGTCTTTTGCCTGGATGTTGATGGGCTTTAATCCTTTCGAATAAAGATCGGCGAATACTTTTTTTCGAATTTTATCGTCTCTGCTTTCCGATGGATTAATAAACTGATACTGGATATTATCCTTTCCATAAATCCTGAATTCATCCAACGTTTCACGAATCGAATTACGAAATTTTTTAAACCCAACGGGAAGGTCGCCTTCCAGATATACCTTGATATAAACAATATCGTCAAGTTTTTTAAGAATGGTTTTTGTTTCCTCTGATATGGTGTATCGTTTTTCAGACGTCAGATCCATCCGAATAAAAATCCTGGTAGATATAAAAGCTGCAAGAAAGAGGATAATCAACGAAAACGTAAGCTGTATAATATGTTGTTTTTTGAGACCTGATTTTTTCATTGCTAAATAATTGTTCAATCGTTTTTTAGGCTATTCTTTCTGAAATTACTTAAAAGGTTTTGTGCTTACCAATATCGCGATTGGAGTTTAAATCGTGTAACAAGAAGAAAAAAGACAATAACTACCGAGTAATATAGTATATCACGTGAGTCAATTACGCCACGACTAATGGACTTATAATGGTCGTTGATACCCAGACTTAGTACAAATGCGTCAAACGATTGCAGCCCAGGAAGCGACGATAAAAAATCGAATCCCATATACACTGTAAAAGAGAGTATTACGGCAACAATAAAAGCGATAATTTGATTGTCGCTAAGGGATGAGGCAAAAATGCCAATTGCAACATAAATGGCGCCGAGAAAAAACAATCCTAGTGCCGCTCCAAGAGTGCCTCCACTATCGATATTTCCCGGAGGATTGCCGAGGGCTGAAACGGACCAGTAGAAAATCAGCGTTGGCAGAAGTGATAAAATAACTAAAATGAGCGCTCCAAAATATTTTGCAAGAATGATCTGCAAGTCGGTGAGCGGTTTAGTTAGCAAAAACTCCATTGTTCCGGTTTTCTTTTCCTCCGAAAACGACCGCATGGTTATTGCAGGAACCAGAAATAAGAATATCCATGGCGCCAGTGTAAAAAGGCTGTCGAGTGATGCGTAGCCTGAGTCGGGAATATTGTAATCGCCGGGGAAAATCCACAAAAACAAACTATTGGTAATCAGAAAGACGGCAATAACAATATATCCAATTAAGGATGAGAAAAATCCCTGAATTTCTTTAAGCAGCAAAACCCTCATATCAGCAATGTTTTGAATGGATCACAAACTTACATGATTTTTAGATATGGTGTATTATCGCTTCTGAAAATCATTCATAGTTCGGCTTATGTTATGCCTAAATTGACCATATAAAAACAGGCAGAGCTTGTTGGATATATTCGACTTAGGCGTAGCCTAAGCCAAACTATGGTTTCGGCTGAAGTTCGGCGGAGGTTGTACCTCAGTCGAATATATGGTTTCAGGCACTTGCCTATATATAAATTATAAAACTCTATTCGACTTAGGTGCAGCCTAATCCGAACGGGGCATAAAAAAACAGGCAGAGCCTTTAGGATATATTCGACTCAGGCGCAGCCTCAGCCGAACGGGGTGCAGCAGCCGAACGGTTTTTTTAACTTTCGTAGAAAAAAACATATATGTGATACTTTCAACCTCTTATTACCTTATTAATTAACCAATTGAAGCCATAATTAGGTAATAAGGAGGTTCTGTGTGTTTATTTTGTCGTCTAAGATATTTTAGAGGATATGGTTTTCCAACATAATTTATTTAGTTAATATTTTATTTCAGGAGTAACCGAGAAACAATTTGAATGGAGATTTATCACTTCGTTCGATTTGACAATCAGCTATTTCTGAATATTCGGAGGGGGGTGGTTTGCGGCAAAG
>JANXXY010000135.1 GCA_025350365.1 Bacteroidales bacterium
CCTTCCTCGGAAACCGGCTTGATGCCGATGGATGATGAATTTGGAAAACGTATTTTTGTCACCTTCATTTCCTTCTGAAGGAATTCAACCAGCTTTTTCACTTCCGGAGTTCCATTCATCCATTCGATTCCGGCATATATATCTTCTGTGTTTTCCCGAAAAATGACCATGTCGGTGGTTGTGGGGTCTTTTACAGGTGTGGGTACACCTTTATAATAACGAACCGGACGAAGACAAACGTATAGATCAAGTTCCTGACGTAAGGCAACATTAAGAGAACGTATACCTCCTCCAATGGGTGTTGTTAAAGGACCTTTTATTGCCACCAGATATTCCCTTATCGTGTCGAGGGTTTCTTTGGGAAGCCATTCATTCTTCAGTTTAAAAGACTTTTCTCCGGCCAGAACTTCTTTCCAGAAAATTTTGCGCTTACCATGATATGCTTTTTCAACAGCAGCATCGAATACCTTAACTGATGCTGCCCAAATATCCGGACCTGTGCCATCGCCTTCAATAAATGGAATGATTGGCGAATTTGGAACAACCAGTTTTTTGTTCTTAATGGTGATTTTTTGACCTTCCATATAATAAGTATATAGTACTAAATATAAAGTAATTTATTTTTCGCTTTTCGTTTTTTAAAATTAGAAACCAGTAATTAACACTATCCGAAATCCAATCCAAATTGTTGTTTAAATTTAAGCAAACTTGGATTCTTTTGTGCCAAGTGTTCGAACTTTTCTTTGTCAGTATAAAATTTTTTATTTCCCTGAGGTGTTTCGGAAACTATTGTCACAAGTTGTATATTACTGTTTAACAACTCTTTTTGCAAAAAAGTCACCAAAGTCGTTTTTATCTTTTGTACTTCTTCCTCCTGAAGAGGATTATTCAACGCAAATTCAACCTGAAAGTCTTCCTTTAACGTGGGATGCTGGGTTGTAAGCGTGCTGAACATGCGAGGATCATTGTCCTTATAAGAGGTTGCAAACTTTTCCCATGCAACAGTAAGCTGATCTTGTGTAAATGTTGTCGAAGATAAAACTGCATAGTTTTCAACTGCTTCTTTCACTTCCGGTTTTTGTTCTAAGGGAGTTTCTAAATTGGTTTTAAGTGAACTGCCCTTTAATCCATCTTTAATAGAAAAAGAAGGGATATTCGATTGCGGAGATTTAACTTCCTGAACAGAATTACCTTGTTGAACAGGCAATACCATTGGTTTGATGCCAACTGAAGAGGTCTGATTGGTTGAACCCGACGATTGTGTTGCAGAGGAAGCCTGATTTAAACTAGAGTTTTTTTTTTCTATGTCGATATTGCAGAGTAATATCAAAGCCAATTCCACATGCAATCGTTGGTTTTTGCTCGTCTTGTATTGTACATCACATTGGCTGCAAACGGTTAAGGCTTCAAAAATAAATTGTGGTACGCATCGCTGTGACTGTGTTTTGTATTGCTCTTTGATATTAGCACCTACTTCAAGCAATTGTATGGTTACTGGATCTCTGCAAACCAATAAATCTCTAAAATGAGATGCAAGACCACTGATAAAATTATGCCCGTCGAAGCCCCTATCTAAAATGTCATTAAATAGCAACAATGATTTTGAAATACTTTTTTCTAAAAAAGCATCTACCATTTTGAAATAATATTCGTAGTCGAGGATATTCAGGTTATCGATTACTCCTTTATAAGTAATTTTTGTTCCTGAAAAACTAACAATTTGATCGTAAATTGACAATGCATCGCGCATACCGCCATCAGCTTTCTGAGCTATGACGTTTAAGGCATCGATTTCGTATTCTACATTTTCTGTTTTTGAGATATGTTCCAGAAAGTGGACGGTATCCTCAATTTTTATGCGTGAGAAATCAAATATCTGGCACCGCGAAAGTATAGTAGGGATAATCTTGTGTTTCTCGGTTGTGGCCAGAATAAAAAAAGCATGCGAAGGCGGTTCTTCCAATGTTTTCAAAAAAGCATTAAAAGCCGATGTTGAGAGCATGTGCACCTCATCGATAATATATATACTGTATTTACCTACCTGCGGAGGTATCCGAACCTGATCAATCAAACTACGAATGTCTTCCACAGAGTTGTTGGAGGCAGCATCCAGTTCGTGAATGTTATATGAACGGGAATCATTAAATGAAAGACACGACTCGCAAACATTGCAGGCTTCGGTTTCTGCGTTTCGGTTAAAACAGTTTAATGTCTTGGCAAATATACGGGCACAAGTGGTTTTACCCACCCCACGGGGTCCGCAAAACAAATAGGCATGTGCCAGATGATTGTTTTGAATTGCATTCTTTAGTGTTGTAGTAATAGATTGCTGTCCCACAACAGAATGAAAAGTTGCTGGTCGATATTTTCTGGCAGATACAATGAAATTACTCATAGCTTTTTACTAACTTTACAAAGATACAGTTTTTGAGGTTAGGTACTCCATAAACGTGCGACTTAAACCGATAAAATCTCTAACTTGTTTCCATCCGGATCGAGGATGCAGCTTTCGAAATAACCATCGCCGGATTGGCGTGGTTCAGATACAATGATGTGCCCATCGTACCTCAAACGTTCAGTGAGTTCATCTACTTTTTGTCGTGAACCAACCTCAATGGCAATGTGGGAAAGGCCAATAGCCTGAAGAACAGGGTCATTTGCATTATGAGGAATGCCAGATTTTTGCATGATTTCTATCTGAGTTCCTTCACCAAAACTGAGGAAATAGGATTCGAACATTTTCGATTCATTCCGATATTTTGTATTACAGCTACTACCAAAATAGGTGATGTAAAATCCTCGTAAACGCTCAAGGTCGTTTGTCCAGATAGCTATGTGATGGATTTTCATATAAGTATTTTAATGATATATTTGTTGGTAATTTACTATATTTTTAATTGCAAAAAGTCTCCATCGATAATCATTAACCTTACTCCTGATATTGCAATAGATCTGTGAGAACTTAACTCATCTGAAACCACATAAGACATACCTTGGGTTAAATGGAAGCTTTCCCCATTTTCCAATTCACTTACAAATTCTCCGTCAAGGCAATGAACGATGTGCCCCCTTTTACACCAATGGTCGGCAATATATCCTTTGGAATATTCCACCATTCTGATTCGTACTCCGGGAAATTGAAGTGTTTGCCAATACGCCATTCCTTGCGTACCTTTATGTTCTGTTCTTGGAATTATAGTCCAATCTATCGCTTGGAATGTAATGTTCAATGAGTTTATCATGTTGGATTATTTAGGTTAATGTCGTAAATTTAACCTGGATAATTCACAAATCAAGTAAATATGTTACACCAACCCTAGAACTGTAAAATGGGTCGCGTAGCATCAATTAAAAATTCCATATATTGATTGGCGGCTGTTTGAATGAAGTCGAGGAACGAGACGGAATGAGTTC
>JANXXY010000159.1 GCA_025350365.1 Bacteroidales bacterium
GTATAGTTCTAATACGAACTTTATAAATTCCAAATAATTTATTTGTCACTTTTTTGTCGAAAAAAGTAACCAAAAACGGTAACCGGCGGAACTCATTCCGTCTCGTTCCTCGACTTCATTCAAACAGCCGCCAATCAATATATGGAATTTTTATTTGATGCTTCGCGGCTCTCGTTCGGCTTAGGCTGCGCCTAAGTCGGAAATATCCTTCAGGCTGTGCCTGAATTTGTATAGTTCTTTAGTATAGTTCTAATACGAACTTTATAAATTCCAGTTAATTTATTTGTCACTTTTTTGTCGAAAAAAGTAACCAAAAACGGTAACCAGAGGAACTCATTCCGTCTCGTTCCTCGACTTCATTCAAACAGTCGCCAACCAATATATGAAGTTTTATTTGATGCTTCGCGGCTTTGAATGATACTTTGAAAGAAGGGGAAAGTCAATTTTATCTTAAAGTCAATTATAATTTTACTAAAAGGTATACTAAAAGCAATATTTAATTTAATTTATAGTAAATTTTTAAGCATTCACATAGCTTAAAATAATGTTTTTAGAACGCAAAATATATAAAACCCTTTGTGAACATGCTATACAACCTCAAGTTAGCATAATTAAAGGTTTGCGACGAACCGGTAAAACCA
The DNA here is from genome assembly GCA_025350365.1 of Bacteroidales bacterium. Classification (GTDB taxonomy): domain Bacteria; phylum Bacteroidota; class Bacteroidia; order Bacteroidales; family JAAUTT01; genus JAAUTT01. Next base: position 642 of record JANXXY010000159.1, read on the forward strand.
CATTGGTAAAACAATTGTTGGTCGATTATTTTCCAAACAACAGCATTTATTTTGATTTAGAAAGACTTGATAACCGTAATTTGTTTAATGATTCAAATTACGAAAACCTCATATTGGCGCTTAAACAACGCGGCGTAAATTTTAGTTCTCAAGTAGCCATTGCCATTGACGAAGTTCAGTTTTTACCTAACCTGTCAAGCGTAGTAAAGTATTTGTATGACAATTATAATATTAAATTTATCATAACCGGTTCAAGTTCCTATTATATAAAGAACCTTTTTACGGAATCGTTAGACGGCCGGAAAAAAATATTTTAGCTTTATCCCCTCGATTTTGGAGAATTTCTTACTTTTAAATCAATTCCATGGACTCCATTCAACTATAATGAAGAAGCTTTTCAGCAACATGATTATGAGAGGTTAAAAGGCTATTATAATGAGTATTTAAATTTTGGGGGCATGCCCGAAGTTGTGCTAACCGATGCAATAATTCAAAAAACCGATATACTCGAAGATTTAATAAGTTCATACATAAATTTTGATATAAAATGGCTTTCTGATTTTAAGAATGACGATAACATCCGAAATTTTTTAATAAAGTTGGCATCGCACACAGCCACTAAACTAGAATTTGCTAAAATTTCGGCGCTAACGGGCTTGTCTAAACCAACTGTTACCAATTACCTTGAATTGTTTGAGAAAACATACCTCATTCAACGCATTTCGGTAGCATCAAAAAATCCGAACCGGGAAATTGTGAAGGCAAAAAAACTATTCTTCTGCGACAATGGAATATTAAACCGCCTGGCAAAAGTATCGGGTGGTGTATTATTCGAAAATGCTATTTATAATCAATTACATCATTTTGGTGCTTTAAGTTATTATGCACTTAAAACCGGGCATGAAATTGATTTTATTTTAAATAATGAAAGTGCTTTTGAGGTAAAGGAAACAGCTACACCCGCCGATTGGTAGCAACTAATTAAATTAGCTAAAAACATGGGATTAAGTAATTTAACAATCATCAGCAACAATCCTCCCCGTAATGTCGAAAAGGTAATTTGGGGCGGATCAATAAAGTAAAATGCCTCATTTAAAGAAAAAAGATAGACGTCGGTTAAGTGTCCTAAGTAATTAGTGAATTATAAAAACGGGTCAAGGATTTAAAGTTGTCGTGGATAAAGGAAATCTAAAAGTTACAAATCATTACACATTTAATAAAATATTACCATTGATTATAAAAACCCTCCAATTTATAAATCATCATCCTATAAGCCGAAAGCATAAATGGCAAGCTTTTAAACGATACTTAAAATGGCAGTTGGGCACTCGTGTGCTGCCATTTACAGTTGTATATCCTTTTATAGAAAATAGTAAACTGCTTGTTGAAAAAGGCATGACAGGAGCCACCGGGAATATTTATACCGGATTGCACGAATTTGAGGAAATGGGGTTTGCCCTACATACACTTCGTCCTAACGACTTATTTGCCGACATTGGCGCCAATATCGGATCGTATACCATTTTGGCTTCGGCTATTGCAGGAGCTGATACTATTTGCTTTGAACCTGTTCCATCAACGTTCCGGCATCTTCTAAATAATATTTTTATCAATAGCTTGGGTGAAAATGTAACACCGTTTAATATTGGGCTTGGGGATATAAAGGGTAATATTAAATTTTCGTCCCTTCTGGATACGATAAACCATGTATTAACTGAAGAAGAAGAGGGTTCTGATTATGTTGAAGTGCCTGTGGGTATTCTCGATGAATACTGTAGTAAACGATCCCTTTACTGATTAAAATGGATGTGGAAGGTTTTGAATACCAAGCTTTACAAGGAAGCAAAAGGACGTTGCAAAATCCGGAATTAAAAGCCATTATTATCGAACTGAATGTTAGTGGAGGCAGGTATGGTATTATGGATGAAACCATTCACCAATTTCTTGCCACTTTTGACTTTAAACCCTACAATAACAATCCTTTTAAACGATTTTTAAAGCAATTGTCATCATTTAACCCAAATTAGAACACCATTTATATTCAGGATCTTGATTTTGTTCGGGAAAGGGTTGAAGGTCAGCGGAAAATAAAGATACATTCAATAGAATTTTAAGGCCTTACTCCCAACAAGGGCATCGATATGCCAACTATTTTACTTAATTTAGCAGACATCTTTAAATCAATTAGGTATGAACTATGTAATTAAACTTCCTCTGATTGCATCGGCAATTAAAGAGACTTTTACGGAAATTCCCTTTGCCCATATTTTTGGCTCATCAGTAAATGGCATGGTTAAACAAGGTTCTGATATAGACATTGCAATATGGTATAATGGTACACACCCCTTTTTTGAAGTTAAAATAGTAGAAACCCTTGAACCAATTTAAAGAATATACCTATTGATATAGTAAATATTTGTAACGCTGATCCAATATTGGCACATGAGGCGCTTCCAGGTAAAATTTTATTTGTAAGGGAGGAGCAAAAATTAAATTACGCTTCATTTTACACAAAAAT
>JANXXY010000158.1 GCA_025350365.1 Bacteroidales bacterium
TAAATGCATGCTAAAAGCTGATATTTTGCAGAGAAATACCAATCCGTGATGTTTAATAGCAGTTATGATGTTAAGGAAATCTCCATTTCAGCACAACAGCTATTGAATCACATAAATTAATTCTATAGTAGCAAAATAAAACACGCCACAAATGCACGAATGAATAAAAAAAATTGACTGAAATAATTGTAAATAGCTACGAATACACGAATAATTTATTTTTGTATTGTATGCAGTCTTGTGCCACTTTAGAATTAATTTATGTGATTCAATAGCTGTTGTGCTGAAATGGAGATTTCCTTAACATCATAACTGCTATTAAACATCACGGATTGGTATTTCTCTGCAAAATATCAGCTTTTAGCATGCATTTAAGCAGTATTTTCGCCCAGCATTTAGAATAGAGTGTTGAAATGGAGAATATTTTAGTAATAGGAGCAGCCGGACAAATCGGTTCAGAGCTCACAATCGAACTTCGAAAAATTTATGGTGAAGACCATGTGTTTGCAACTGATATTAAACAAGCCTCAAAGGATATCACCGAAGGCGGGCCTTTTCAAATATTGGATGTATTAGACGATAAACGGCTCATCCATTTTGTAATCAGACACAGAATAACTCAGATATATCATCTTGCCGCAGTTCTGTCGGGTAATGCCGAACGTATTCCTGTGCAGGCCTGGAACATCAATATGGAAAGTCTGATGAATATTCTCGACCTGGCCAAAGAGGTTGAAGAAATTAAAAAAGTGTTCTGGCCAAGTTCTATAGCAGTATTTGGACCTACTACCCCTCGCATAAACACTCCCCAATTGACAGTTATGGAACCCAGAACTGTTTACGGGATAAGCAAACAAGCCGGTGAACGATGGATTGAATATTACAACCGGCGTTACAAAGTAGATACGCGCAGTATCCGCTATCCGGGACTTATCAGTTATAAAACTGAAGCTGGTGGGGGTACAACCGACTATGCAGTGGAAATTTTTTACGATGCGGTGAAATCAGGTTTCTATGAGTGTTTTCTCTCTGAAAATACCGGTTTGCCAATGTTATTTATGAGAGATGCTATAAAATCAACCATCGATCTGATGGAAGCTGATTCATCGAAGCTTTCTATTAAAGCAAGTTATAACCTTGGAGGAATCAGTTTTACTCCAAAACAACTGGCTGACGAAATAAAAAAGCACATTCCTTCATTTCAAATATCATACAAACCTGATTTCAGGCAGGCGATTGCTGACTCGTGGCCTCAAAGTATCGACGATTCAGTGGCTCGAAAAGATTGGGGTTGCACATATAGTTACGATCTCCCGAAAATGACTGAGATCATGATTAATGAGGTGAAGAAAAAGTTTGGAAAATAAAACTAAATTAATGAAGTTAGTGTTGATGGAATAACGCCAAAACCTAACTTCTAACTTCTTTAATGATATGTACGGAAAACTTAAAGAACATCTTAAAAAAGAACTGACTTCGATAAAAGCAGCCGGATTATATAAGAACGAGCGAGTTATTGCATCGCCACAGTCAGCAGTTATTACCCTGAATTCAGGTAAGGAAGTGTTGAATTTTTGTGCTAACAATTATTTGGGACTGTCATCTCATCCCAAGGTGATTGAGGCTGCTCATAAAGGGCTGGACAGTCGTGGTTTCGGTATGTCGTCAGTGAGGTTTATCTGCGGAACTCAGGATTTGCACAAAGAACTTGAAAAACGAATTGCCGGTTATTTCCAAACAGAAGATACCATTCTGTACGCGGCTTGTTTTGATGCCAATGGTGGAGTATTTGAACCATTGTTCTCCGAAGAAGACGCTATTATTTCGGATGCACTCAACCACGCCTCTATTATCGATGGGGTTCGGTTATGCAAAGCACTCCGTTACCGGTATGCAAACGCTAACATGGAAGAATTGGAAGATTGCCTGAAGAAATCTCAATCCCAACGTTTTAGGCTTATTGTTACTGATGCCGTATTCTCGATGGATGGTAACGTAGCCCCTCTTAATAAAATAGTTGAACTGGCCGAAAAATACGATGCCATTGTGATGGTTGACGAATGCCACTCAGCTGGCGTGGTGGGAAGAACCGGCAAAGGCATCACCGAACTTTTTGGAGTGGAAGGAAAAGTGGATATTATTACAGGCACACTTGGAAAAGCTTTTGGTGGCGCTATTGGCGGATTTACCACCGGCAGAAAAGAAATTATCGAATTGCTTCGCCAGGGTTCCCGACCATATTTATTTTCGAACTCGCTACCACCCTCGGTGGTAAATGCCGGAATAGCCGTTATGGATCTTCTTGAAAAATCATCCACGCTTCACGACAAACTGGTTGCTAATACCAGTTACTTTATGGATGCTGTTAAAAAGGCAGGATTTGATATTAAAACCAGCCAATCGGCTATTATTGCAATCATGCTATACGATGCCAGGCTCTCGCAAGACTTTGCTGCAAAATTATTGGAAGAAGGTATTTACGTAATAGGTTTCTATTTTCCGGTTGTTCCCAAAGATCAGGCGCGCATAAGGGTTCAGATTTCCGCCGGTCACGAAAAAGAGCATCTTGATAAGGCTATTAATGCTTTCGTAAAAGTAGGGAAAGAATTAAACGTCATCAAATGATGGCTTAAAATATAACACCTCCGTGAGGATCTGTTATCATCTACATGTATTCAGAAAAACAATATAAGAATAAGTTATGCCTTCTTACAGTTGTAATTTGTAACTCGTAGATTTAAATTTAGGTTTATAAATAGAAAAAGCCCCATATTTTGGGGCTTTTCTTTTTTAATTAGAATGGATGCTTGGTATTAGAAAGTTTAAGCCTCTCATTTATTGGCAAAAGTCTTCATATAATAGATGACAGACCAGATTGCCTCATCATCAAGCTTTCCAGAAAAGCTATGGTTCTGGCCACGTCCATATTTTATTTTATAGAAATATTCTCCATCTGTTCCTTTTGAGACATTATCCGCCAACAGAATTGCCGGCTTTATGTTTGCTAGATTTTTTACTTTTTCCCCATCACCTTTTCCTTTTAATCCATGGCATCCTGCACATGCCTGATTGTAACGCATTTTACCTTCAACCATCACCTTATCAGTTTTCTTTACAGGGTTTTTCATCATTTTGAATTCATCAGGTACATCCCACGGTTTGGGTTGCAAAATAAAACTACATAAAACTGACATTACTGCAAGTGATAAAATTATTTGAAACTTATTCATATACATAAAATTGAGGTTTTATATAATTTTAAAAACCAAAAATATACATATATACTTCCAAATAGTAGATTAAGGTACAGTATTACACCATTGGTTATATTTTATTGATAAAGTGACTAATTTATGCCATGAACTACTAATTAAAATAAAATTTAGGATGTATATATTCTTCTGGTAATGTAGAATAAACCGGTCAATTTATATTTATTTCCATTACTGACCGACTAAAATAATACGATTCTTCGCTTTGCTCAGAATGACAAATGTTTATGTTAGTTTTTAGTCGGAGGGGATGGTTTGCGGCTTTACCGCAAACCATCC
>JANXXY010000202.1 GCA_025350365.1 Bacteroidales bacterium
TTATCATAACTATTCAATAAGTAAAACCTAATTTATCCAAACCTAATTTCACTTCGGGCGCCGACATAAATAAATTCCAGAGTAGACCTGTGCGGTAATTTTCAATCATGCAAATGATAGGACCCTGGTCGATGGCGAGGTACGAATTTGCCCACCAGCCTTCAGTTACATCGAAGGCATCGTAAAAACCGTAATCGCCCCAAAGTTTATCACCAAGTAAATAGTAATAATTTTTAATGGCACTCATTGACTGAACTGGTGTATAAGGTATTGAAGATATGGCCGCAGTAGGTGATATAACGCCCAAATCGTTACCCGGAGAATGAGCATTGTATCCCCAGGGATTATCACTGGCAGTGAGTCCCCATGAGTCTTTGCTATAACCAACAAAATTTTTGGGGTTTGAAACACAGTAGGACCAGTTAATCAAGGATTGATTAACATTTTGTTCCCAATAGGAAGCAAAAGCATCTTTAAGTTTGCGTGGGTTCAATCCTAAAAATGAATAGTGTGTAAAGAAGAGAGGTCCTCCGTATGCCTCTCCAAGAGGTAATTTATATCCAAAGTAAGTATTACCGTTTTTGATAGCTCCGTTTTTGGTATAGCCAATTTTGTATGCATCGGCGGGTATTGGGTGAGTAACGGAAGTAGCAGCAACAACATAAGTGATGAGAGTTTCGTTATAGCCCTCGAGTTTTAAATTAGTTAACCAGCCGGAATTTGGCGACCAGTGCCAGTAGAGAACATTTTGATTTTGAGTAAACCAGTCGTATTCTACAGCGCCGGAAAGTGTATTTATTCTGTCGATCAGTAGTTTTTCGTTAGAATTTGCAGATGAAAGATATTGACGCATGGCAATCAATCCCTGAATCATAAAAGATGTCTCTACCAAATCGCCCCCATCGTCCTTTGGGCTGAAAGGCACCGTTTTACCAGTAGAGCCATTTAACCAATGCGGCCAAGCACCATGGTAGCGATCGCATGTTTCGAGGAAACTTAATATTTTATCAAGACGGGCAAGGCCATCGCTTCTGGTAATAAACCCTCTTTCCATTCCTACAATCATTGCCATGACGCCAAATCCTGAACCACCGGTAGTTACCACATCGCCGGATGAGTTTCGCTCGCGGGCAAGTCCGCAGGCAGGATGGCCAAAATCCCAGAAATATTTAAAGGTTTGTTTTTGTATAAGTGTTAACAGGTCATCGTCGGAGATTAACGGGAATTTTGGTGTTGAATCTACTGCGGTGAAAAAGGAATTGACATAACCATCGAATAAAAAACAATTTTTTGATGTAAGGTTACTTGAAATGGTTAAATAATAATGTTTGAAGCCCTCTAAATTTTGAATATTTGAAATTGTTACCTTCTTATTGTCTGCGGAGAGTGTGTAAAAAAAGCCTGCATTTCCGGTTAGTGAAATTGAAGATTGATAATTGGAAGCATTTAACGACTGAGAAAAACTGATCTCAATAACTATTTTTTTTGAATCAATGTTTTGTAATACTTTTAATGAAGGAAATTGTTTTTCATTCAGAGTTATATTTTCAATTGTAAATTTCCCATTCAGGGTTAGGAAAGTATAGGTTAATGCGGGAAATGTTTCTCCATGGCCTCCTTTTAACCCCTCTTTTATTTGGAGAGTAAAATTTGTAGCATTATTTAATAGTTGAGATGGAGTAACAACAATTGAGCTAAAATTATTGGCATATGTTATTACAGAAACTACAAGAGTACTATCGGGTGCTTTTAAAATAATGTTTTGTTTCACAGAACTTGTATCCACACCTGTGTTAAAGGTAATTATGATACTTTTGTCAACAGGGATATTTTTATTGTTTCCCTGAAGATTAAGTGTTAATTCCCCAACTGTTACATTGACTAATTGTAGCTTTTCCGTGTTATTTCCACCATTATTTTGATCCTTTTTACACGAATATACCAAAAGAAGGATAACAATAAACCCTATGCCAAAATGGGATATTTTCACTTATTACATTTTATTAAAGAGGGAAGGTTATAAATGAACCCTCCCTCTTGATTAATTAAAAGATACGTTATGGTTTTTCCGAATTGTACATCAAGCCAATTTCAGTTTCGGTTAAAGCCTTATGGAAAATTCTTACATCGTCCAATTGTCCTTTAAAATGGTTATTAGTAGTAACCATATAATCTGCCCAGCCATCGGGTATCGTTGGCGAGGTTTTATCCTGTATAAAGCCAAAAACCAAGTTGTTGTTTGCAGCATTTCCGGCAAACTTAAGACCAACAACTCCCTTCTTTTTGTCACCAGCAGGCCAAAGGTTAAAATCCTGTGATTTCATTTTAACTCCATTGATATACAAAGTACCTACTTTGGAAGTACTATTGTAAATGCAAAGAACCTGTGCCCACTTAGCAGCCAATAAATTGTTTACGCCACCTGACGTGGTCAAATCTTTTGCAAAAGTCCATCCTTGCCATCCACCATTATCCTTGGTTGAATTTGCGGCATCACCATTTAACCATAAATCTTCCGAACCTGAAGTGCCATCGCCAAAATCATATTGGGCAGCTAGTTTGCAAGAGCCACTACCGTAACTTTGAATTTCAAACTGAAAACCATACCAACCTGCGAGACCCATTACGAACTGGTCGTGTTTCGAAGAATCTGATTTAACCCAGAAACTTAATGTAAAATCATGGGTATTAATTAGTTGATCGCTATTAGGAATTTCGATCAAACTGGTTGTACCATTAAATGTAGCAGCTTGGCCTGCTGCTGCATTGCGACCTGCACTATAAGTTACACTAATAATTCCGGAAGCAGTAGCATT
>JANXXY010000169.1 GCA_025350365.1 Bacteroidales bacterium
TCAAAGTAGTTTATACAAATTTTATTTTAAAACAAATACTAAGAAAAAGAACAGGGTTTCAAATAACAAATACAACATCAATTGATGCTCGATGCAAACATATGTTAATAATTTGTTTATAAATAACTGTACACATAACCAATTAGTTACATTTGTTGCAATGGAATTAACCTTGATTAAAGGTTAACTTAACATTTCAATGGTAAATTAGCTGAAGTTATTACTAACGCAGTTGCACAATGAAAATAGAAGAATCATTTTTAACTGAACCCAATTCACTTGAGGTTACTGACTGGGTAAATACAAGTGAATTAATCACCGATTATACCTTTCAGTATCGGATATTTCAATTGAATAATTTCCTGGATTTCGACTACAACAATTATGGTTTTTGCTTTGAGGCGTAAAGCGTTATAAATTAATTTTATAACTTAATTAAAAGTTCAAGAATAAGTATTTGCCGGTCTTTGGTGATGCTTGTAGAGTGTATACTTACAATAAGTGAAACCATCATAGCAATAAGTAAACCGAATACACAACCAAGGAAAAAACTACCTAAAAAATGAAACAAACCATTTGTAATCAATATTATAAAGGAGGTTATCATGAGGTAAATGCGTAGAATTGCCATTTTCTTTTTCCTTTTGAATTCTATAAGCTTTTGATTTATAAATGGTATCCCTACTTTTTCGAAGTCATTTCTAATCTCAATTTTTTCAATCGCTTTAAATTCGTTCAATAACAGGTATTTAATTTCGTTGGTTTCCATATCATTCTACTTTGACAGTTTAAATATATTATTGATATTTTAGCAGAAAGCTAAAAAATCAACCTGTACCCTTAGGAATTCAGGGTAAAACAGGTTGATTTTATAATGTATTAAAAAGAAAGAAATAAGGAGTGGTTTTTAAGTATTTAAAAAAATTACTTTACGTATTCTGCAGCATTCAGAAAGTCGATACTTTTCTTTACACTTTCAAGTTCATTTCCATTAGTATACGCTTCAACCTCTACAATATAATACTTCATACCAGCTAGTTTGGCATTATCGAAATAGGGTTTGAAATCTATTTTACCACTGGCTCCAAGTTCTTTTTCGTCCTTTACATGGTAGAAAACGAAACGGCCAGGATATTTTGTGAAATAATCTTCCGCTTTTTTGCCACCTTCATGGATCCACCACAAGTCGAGTTCGAAAAATACTTTCGACGAATCGGTATGGGAAAGCATATAATCGTAAAATGTGGTTCCGTCAACATCGGTAAACTCTTTATCGTGATTATGATAACCGAAGCGAAGACCTTTAGCATTACATTTTTCTCCAATAGCATTAAAATAATCGCAATAGCGTTTCGAACCAGCTAACCCAGCATAACCAACCGAATCCATAAATGGTTGGATGATATATTTAGCGCCAACAGCTATGTGAGCATCGATACATTGGTCCCACCATGCCATTACTTCATTCCATTTTGTAGAATCGGGAATTGGTTTACCGGCATGGGAACTTAACATGGTTAAATTGTTAGCTTCGAGCAAAGCCTTAAAATCAGCGGGTAGCATACCATAGAATTTGCCATCGCTATATCCTGCACCTTCTACAAAGCTGTAACCCATTTTACCAACTTCTTGGATGGTACGTTTTGCATCTACTTTCATTGAATCACGAACTGACCATAATTGAAGGCCAATTTCCTTTTTCGGTTTACATGAAACCATCATAATTGCTGCAAGTACGCAAAATGCAATTAATCGGGATGTTGCAAATAAATGTTTTTTTGTCATTTTACTTTTTTGTTAGTTTGTTTAGAAAAAACTTTTGTAAGATATGAAGTTTTACGCTTAATATGGTTTTTAACTTTTAAAAGATCAAAAAATTGTTTGTCCCACAATTTTCGCGATCCTCAATAGTAGCAAAGTAAAACATGCCACGAATGCACGAATGAATATTTAAAAAATGACCTAATTAATTGTTAAATAGTCACGAATACACGAATAAATTATTCGTGGCTATTTTTTTTCTGTTGTTTACAGCCTTGTGTTACTTTATTATTTATCCGAATTAAAAGTTGAATTATACCTTTTTTTATTTCACCAAAGCTCCATTATCTGTTTTATTTTCAGGAACCACAAAAATTAGTTTTCCGCTAAAGTCTTCGGCAAGCAATATCATCCCCTGTGACTCAATTCCTTTGATTTTGCGAGGTTCGAGGTTTACAAGCACACTTATTTGTTTACCGGGAAGTTCTTCGGCAGTAAAATGCTCGGCAATACCCGAAACAATGGTTCTTACATCAATACCGGTATCCACTTTCAGCTTCATTAGCTTGGTTGTTTTGGGTACTTTTTCGGCTTCGAGAATCGTACCGGTGCGGATGTCCATCGTCGAAAAATTATCGAAGTTTATTGGCTCTTTTTGGGGTGCTGCTTTGGTGTTTTTACGCTCGTTTTCTGCTTTTATTCTGGTTAAGCGTTCCAATTGTTGATCAATGGCAGAATCCTCAATCTTTTCGAAAAGCAGTTCAGCCTGATTTATTTTGTGGCCAACCGGAAGAAGTAACGAGCCAATGGTTTCCCATTCAAACTGATTAATATTCAGCATCTTTCGAAGAGACTCAGCTGTCTTCGGCAGAAATGGCTCCATCAGAATCGCCAGATTTGCTGTAATCTGTAACGAAATATTCAGAATGGTTTTAACCCGGCCTTCATCTGTTTTAATGAGTTTCCATGGTTCTGTATCAGCAAGGTATTTGTTACCCAATCGGGCAAGGTTCATGGCTTCCTTTAAGGCTTCGCGAAAGCGGAATGCTTCAAGCGATTCTTCAACGTTCTTTTTGATCGAAGCTATTTCGTTAAAGGTTACATTATCGAAATCATTAAACTCCCCGGCTTGTGGAACAATACCGCCAAAATAGTTTTGTGTAAGCACTAATGCACGGTTTACGAAATTTCCAAAAATGGCGACAAGTTCACTGTTGTTGCGTGTTTGGAAATCTTTCCAGGTAAAATCATTGTCCTTCGTTTCAGGCGCATTTGCACAAAGAGTGTAGCGCAATACGTCTTCTTTTCCGGGAAAATCTTCCAAATATTCGTGCAACCAAACGGCCCAGTTTCGCGACGTTGAAATTTTGTCGCCTTCGAGATTAAGGAATTCGTTCGCTGGTACATTGGTAGGTAAAATATAGCTTCCTTCGGCATGCAGCATGGCAGGGAAGATGATACAATGGAACACAATATTGTCTTTCCCGATAAAATGAATCATGCAGGTTTCCTTGTCTTTCCAGTATTTGGCCCAATCGGGGGTAAGTTCTTTAGTTGCTGATATATAACCTATAGGAGCATCAAACCAAACGTATAATACCTTGCCTTTAGCTCCCTCCACAGGTACAGGAATTCCCCAATCGAGGTCGCGGCTTACGGCACGTGGTTGTAATCCCTGGTCGAGCCACGATTTACATTGCCCGTAAACATTGGTTTTCCAGTCTTTGTTTTCTTCGAGAATCCAGTTTCGCAAATAAGCTTCATGTTTGTCTAAAGGCAAATACCAGTGACTTGTACTTCGCAAAACTGGCGGCGTTCCGCTAAGCGTGGATTTGGGATTGATAAGATCAGTAGCATTTAGTGATGTTCCGCATTTCTCGCATTGGTCGCCATAGGCGCTTTCGTTGCCACAATGAGGGCAGGTTCCGGTGATGTAGCGGTCGGCAAGGAATTGCTTAGCTTCCTCGTCATAATATTGGTCGGTTGTTTTTTCAATAAATTCACCTCTGTCGTATAGCGTTTTAAAGAACTCAGAGGCAGTTTCGTAATGGATTTTAGATGTTGTGCGTGAATAGATATCGAACGATATGCCGAACTTCTCAAATGATGATTTAATGATGTTGTGATATTTATCAACAATGTCCTGAGGGGAAACACCTTCCTGACGAGCTTTGATGGTAATGGGAACACCGTGTTCGTCCGATCCGCCAATGAATAGTACATCGCGCTTTTTCAACCGAAGGTATCTCACATAAATATCAGCAGGTATATAAACCCCGGCAAGGTGTCCAATATGCACAGGACCATTTGCATAGGGTAGGGCAGAGGTGATCAAATATCTTTTATAGTTCTTCATAGCAGATTTTGTATCTTTGTTTTGTATTGAATTGGCAAATATAAGGAAAAGTAGAAAGTAAAAAGCATTGCAAATGATTACTCCGCTACCTTTGAAACAAGGCGATAAGATTGGTATCATAGCTCCTTCCCGTAAAGTTTCCCGCGAAGATTTGATTGAGGCCGTTAAACTCATAGGGCAGTGGGGGTACAAGGTTGAGTTCGGGGATAGTATTTACGATCAGCATTTTCAGTTTGCCGGCAAAGATGAAGATCGTGCCGAAGATTTTATCCGAATGATAAAAAACCCTGAAATCAAAGCAATTTTGTGTGCAAGAGGTGGATATGGCACTGTTCGACTTCTTGAGAACCTCGATCATAAGCTCATTAAAGCAAACCCTAAATGGATTATCGGGTACAGCGATATTACAGTGCTTCATTCCTATTTAAATCAGGTAATAGGCTTCGAAACTATCCATGCTGCCATGCCCATTAATTTAATCCCTGGATCAATAGTTAACGACTCATGGCAAAAACTTTACCATGTATTATCAGGCGGAATGGTGGATTATAAGTTTCCTGCTTTCGCGTTAAATCGCATAGGAAAAGCAACAGGAATGATTGTTGGCGGTAATCTTTCGGTACTTTTTAGTTTGAGGGGTACATTTTGCGATCTGGAAACCGATGGAAGAATTCTTTTTCTCGAGGATTTGGACGAATACCTGTATCATATTGATCGAATGATGATGAACCTTAAAATTTCAGGGAAACTAAAAAGCTTAAAGGGGTTAGTAATTGGTGGAATGACCGATATGAAAGATAATACCGTTCCCTTTGGTAAATCAGCATATGAGATCATTGCCGATGCCGTGTCGGATTACAACTATCCGGTGGCATTTAATTTTCCGGCAGGCCATTGTGATCCTAATTTGCCCCTTATACTCGGAAGGAATGTTATTTTAGAAGTGAAAGAGGACATTGTTAAACTCGACTTTTATGATGGCAATATACCAAAATAGTGTACTTGGTATTCAAAACTTATCACTATTTTCTAATCGGTTTTTTGATCAAAACTACGATCTAAGATATTTATATTCTTTGGGAACATTAAATATCTGAGCATTTATTTTTTTCGTGTTTATATTTTGTAGAGAAACTCTAAGTTTTTCATCGCGTAAAAGCGTCCTTTCTATCATTAAAACAGGGAAATAGCCCTTTGTTTGCGGAATTTGATCGAAATACAGACAATACTTGGCATAATCTTCAGTTTTTCCAAGCAATTGATAAACTTCATTCAGAAAATTGAGATTTCCTTCATATACCCAATAGGATATTTCACAGTTTAATCCCTGATTACGCATCCGCCATTGCAAACATTTGTAACCATTAATATATTTATAATTTTCCGTTTTAGCACAAACAAAATCTTCCTGATGCTCCCTACTATAATTAATACGTTTTTCGATGGTGGTATAGAGTTTTAAGGTAGGGCTGAGTGCCGTTATATTCTTTGTTGCAATATCTACAATTAAACTCTGCAGGATTTGATGTCTGGAATTCTTTTCATCAATTCTTACAAGGTTTTCTTTTACTGAAAATGAAAAATAGGTCGTATCATAAAGCGTTTCTTTTACAAAAGTGATATTGCCCTCAAAATCTGAGGCATATAAAGTATGAATGAAAATTAATAATGAAACTGAGAGTAAAAATTGCTTGATAAAGATCATTCAATTGCAGTTTGGTGAATTCAAGTATTAAATCGTATTTTTGGACTAAAAGGTTACGTTTTTAATCAAATTTTTACTTGATGAATTCAACACGTGAAATTGGCAAAAAGGCAGAAGATGCTGCTGTGGATTTTTTAACAAAAAATGGGTACGAAATACTCGAACGAAATTGGTTCTCACAGCATCTAGAAATCGATGTGATTGCAAAAAAAAACAAGGTGGTTGTTTTTGTTGAGGTGAAAAGTCTTGCCTCCAATTATATTCAGGAGCCATTTATGGCTGTGAATCGGAATAAGCAACAGATGCTGATTTCGGCTGCGAATGCGTATATTCGCACCCGAAATATCGACGATGAAGTTCGCTTTGACGTCATTTCCATTATTTTAGCAAAATCCGAAACGAAAATAGAGCACATCGAAAATGCTTTTTATCCACGAGTAAGATAAAATCATGAACATTGAAATATTCAGAGAATATTGTATTTCAAAAAAAGGGGTGACAGAGGAATTTCCATTTGGTGAAACAACGCTGGTATTTAAGGTGATGGGCAAAATGTTTGCCTTAACCAACCTGGATGGCAATTTTTCGATCAATCTCAAATGCAATCCCGATCATGCCTTGGAATTAAGAGAAAGATATTCAGCGGTTCAACCGGGTTATCACATGAATAAAATGCACTGGAATACTATTCAAATTGATGGAACTATACCTGCCAAACTCGTTTTTGAATGGACTAACCATTCATACGATATTGTGGTTGATAAATTAACAAAAAAACTTAAAGCCGAACTCGAACAATTATGAAAAGATTAATAAATTATTTTCTACAGGGGCTCTTGTATTTAGCGCCATTAGGGATTACCATCTATATGATTTATTTGGCCTTCATATTTGTTGATGGTGTGTTGGGGCCACTTATTGAGACAACATTGAAATTTTCTATCCCCGGTCTGGGACTTGCACTAATGCTCATTCTAATCACACTTCTAGGGTTTATTGGTCAAACTGTTTTAGCTCAGCCGGTGAAACTTGTCATAGAACGAATTATTAAACGTGCTCCCATTTTAAACATGGTATATACTTCTATACGCGATTTTATGGAAGCTTTTGTAGGAAAGGAAAAAAAGTTTAACCAACCTGTAAGGGTTATTATCAATTATCATCCAGAGGTTGAGCGCTTTGGATTTATTACTCAACACGATCTATCTGAACTGCATATAAAGGATAAGGTTGCAGTATATTTCCCTTATTCTTATGCATTTA
>JANXXY010000171.1 GCA_025350365.1 Bacteroidales bacterium
ATTCGGCATACTGTCTTGAGATTGGTTTTAATGACTTTATCCAAAAACCAATTAATAGGAAAAATTTATTATCTGTGATAAACAAGCACTTATTAAATATCAAAACATAATTCACAAAAATTTGATAATAAAATAGCTCAAAAAAATTATGCTGTTTAAAACAATATTTGTTAGATAATAATAAATAGTCTGAAAGATTATTAGATTTGTACCATTAATTAATTTTTTATTATGGCAGTTCAGGATTTTTGGAACGAAGAATGGAAAGAAATTAAATTTAAGGATATCAATGATCAGGAGATTTATCAGATATCAAGTTACGGTAGAGTAAGGATTTTTAAAAAAGAGCTCAATGATTGGAAAATTCTTAAATCGGCCAACGTAAAAGGATACAGATATTTTACCTTTAAATCAAATATCGATTGGAAACATAAAATAACCAAGCCATTGCACCGTTTGGTTGCGGAACTCTATTGCAAGAAACCCGACACAATAACTAATTTTGTAATTCACCTGAATTATGTGAAGGACAATAATTACTATAAAAATTTGCAGTGGGTATCACAAGTGGAGCTTACCGCGCATAACAAGAAAAACCCAACAGTAATAAATTCAAGACGCAAGGGTTTAATAACTAATGCAAAACTTACCGAAACCGAAGTAATACGTTTAAAAATGAAGTTGAAACGGGGTAAAAATAAGCTTTACAAAATTGCTAAAGAGTTTGGCATTACTCATACTCAACTTAATCGTATTCGCTCAGGCGAAAACTGGGGACATGTTAAAGTGGACTAAATAATAATTACTCTATCTTGTAAATCGTAAGAACACCCCTAAAGGTAAACGTTTACCTGATCGATCGGGAAGAAAAATTTCTCCAACTTCTGATTTTTCAACATTAGAAAAATGCTGTTTCATAAGATTTTCAGGAATCAATGCCGAAAAACCCATGGAATATAAGTTTACTATAAACAAAGCATTTTGTTTTTCAAGAAGTTGACTACAACATTCAAATAACTCGTTTATACCTTCATCCAAAATCCATTTTTCACCATCAGGACCGCGACCATAAGCCGGCGGATCAATAATTATTCCATGATATGTTTTTCCGCGTTTAACTTCCCTTCGAATATATTTCATGGCATCCTCCACAACCCAGCGAATACCATCAAGATTGCTTGCCTGCATATTTTCGGCCGACCAATTTATCACCTGACGAACCGAGTCCACATGAACCACATCTGCACCGGCAGCTTTAGCGGCCAAAGAAGCTCCACCTGTATAAGCAAATAAATTTAAGAAGCGTAGCTCAGGAACATTGATTTTCCGAAGTGTATCGTAAATAAAATTCCAGTTTTCAGCTTGCTCCGGAAAAATACCCACATGCTTAAACGCTGTTAGTCCTAACCGCATCGAAATATTTAATGTGTTATAATGGTAATTCACAAACCATTGTTGTGGCATACCGGGCTTTAAAACCCATTCTCCTTTTTCGGTATCATTCGATTGGCTTTTCTCCCGGCGAAAAGTGGCATGTGCCATTTTTTCCCAATCGTTTTCAGGTATCGACTTACTCCACACAGCCTGTGGTTCCGGACGACGAAGAAGAAATTTTCCAAAACGTTCAAGCTTTTCACCATTTCCGGTATCAATCAATTCATAATCAATCCAATGTGTAGGGGTAATCAGGTTCATATCAATATTACTTTCATGATGCATAATTTACAATCGAAATCCAGCCGGTATTTGTGATGATTATCCTGCAAAAATAAAGGCTCATTTAATTTTTTAATTGATTTTTGATGAATGGGACAAGCATCCAGATGGTATCTAATACAATGTTTTGTTGTCATGATTTCTCTTTCTTTTGATGATTCAGAAAGTTCAAATGCAGACTCAATATTCTCCACCCCATGTCTTTCGTAGAATTTTTTTGCCAATTGGTTCGAAACATTGCCCAAATATGTCAGATTTTTTTGTGGATAAGGGATATTAGAAGTTGCATGAGTAAAAATTTGACTAACAAAACTTTGTAATCTGTTTTCATTCAACCTATCCACAGCATTTCGGCGCATCTGATTTAATATGGAAGTTCGAAGAAAAGGAATAAAATTCAATTGCAGGGTAACAGAACTACTTTTAAATTGTGAATCGCCCAACTTTTCCAGTTGGCCTATGATTATCTCCCTGGCAGCATCGGGCTTATCAGCAACTATTTTCTCGATTGCCTCAGATACTTCAGCACAGATGCCATCCTCGTCCGCCAAAGTTAATTTAAACCCATTGGGCAATTCGGACAATATAATTTGGATCTCAATTCTTCTCTTGATGTTGCTGCTGTCGAGTGTTTTTTCAAATTCATGGTCGTGATTACGGTAGATTTCCAATCCAACATACAACTCATCCATTTGCCTTGGAAAAATCTTTTCCCCTTCAACCTTGTTAATCAAAGTGCCATCTAATCCTTTGGTATGAAAAAAGCAAATTCCATCTCCGTTGAACAGCTTTTCACCCTGTATCTTAAACCAGTTTTTTTCAATTTCGGTGATGATCCCGATTTTTTTTCCCAGAGATTTTTGTGTTAGAAACGATGCTATCTTTTCTGTGCGTCCGTTCAAAAAATAAGTTGTATATCCACGGTTAAAAGTTCGTGCAGGGTCGGGCTGAAAAGACAATTCAGATTTTCCTGAAGAACTTATACCGTATTCAGTTCTGTTTTCCAGAATTTTATCAAGCTTGTGACGATAATGAGATACTATATTTTTAACATAAGCAATATCCTTGAGACGACCTTCAATTTTAAAGGAAGTAATTCCAACGTCAAGAAGATGTTCAAGATAATCAGATAACTGCAAGTCCTTTAATGAAAGAAGATGTTTGTTTTTTATTAGAATATTCTGGTCCTTGTCGAGTAAATTGTAAACCGATCGACATGGTTGTGCACATTCACCACGATTACCACTTCTTTTACAAATGGCCTGACTCATATAACATTGTCCGCTGAAAGAAACGCACAAAGCGCCATGTACAAAAAATTCAAGCTCGGCAGATGTTTGATTTCGAATGGTTTGAATCTCATGAAGAGAAAGTTCGCGTGCGAGAATAATACGAGAAAAACCGACCTTCACAAGAAACGAAACTTTTTCAGCAGAGTTATTATGAGTTTGAGTGCTGGCAATCAATCGTACAGGAGGCAAATCCATCTCAAGAATACCCATGTCCTGTATTATAATTCCATCAATGGCCGACTCGTATAAATTTTTAATTAGCTTACTAACATCATTTAATTCATTATCGTACAAGATGGTATTTAACGTTGCATAAACCTTTGCACGATAAAAGTGAGCATAACGAATTAAATCTTCAATTTCGCGGATTGTATTGCCGGCAGCAGATCGGGCTCCAAAGTGCGAAGCTCCTATGTAAACAGCATCCGCTCCATGATTTATTGCAGCTTTCCCAAAATGGACATTACGAGCCGGAGCCAGAAGCTCAATTGGTATTTTTTTTGACTTTTCTTTCACAGCCACAAAATTAGAGCTTTATTAATAGCCAAACCCTTCCAGCCAAATTATTTTTTCGACTTTTCGACCCAAATATTCAGAATTAATTTGAAATATAGAAAATGTGGCGTATTTTAAGGTCTCATAAACAAATTTATCAATTAATTCAAAATGGTTGTAAAAGAAGGAATTAGAGCCCAAATTATTGAATCATCCCGACAGATTTTCAGCAAATATGGATTCAGAAAAACTACCATGGACGAGATTGCTCAAAGCGTAAGAAAAGGGAAAAGTTCGATTTACTATTACTTTACCAGTAAAGAGGAAATATACAAGGCAGTAATTGAAAAAGAGGCTGTTATATTGCGGAACGAAATTCACGATGCGCTTTCCAACATCCACGATCCGGTCGAAAAAGTAAAGATTTACGTTACAGTGCGCATGAAAACGTTTATTGCCCTGGTTAATTTTTACGAAGCCATCAAAAACGAATTTCTGACGAATCTGGATTTCATCAACAAAATCCGGGAAAAGTATGACAAAGATGAAATGCTTTTAGTTGAAGGTTTCCTTAAAGAAGGTGTTTTACAGAATAAGTTCAATATCGACAATACCGAGTTAGCAGCTATAGCTATCGTTACAGCATTGAAAGGTTTGGAAATTCCTCTCTTTAAATACAATAACCAAATCAATCTGGATGATCGTATTCATCATCTCTTAAATATCCTCTTCTTTGGGATCGTAAAACGCTGAATCGTTTGACCAAACAATGTTGGATCCGATTTTTTTTCCGAACCGTCTGATGGCTAACCTATACGAATAACAAGCCAATACATAATAAACCACCATCTGAAGGAGTATCATTCCCCATTCGAAATGAACTGATTCGAGACCAGCACCATACAAGCGCATTCTTAAGTACGCAGGAATCATGTATGTACTTGGAAATATATGAGATACAAAATGAAGCACAGGCGGTAAAGAAGATATGGGCCACGAAATCCCACTCATAAAAACCACCATTGGGGAAATAAACACCATAAATAATATGGACTGAACACGTTCCTTAAATAACATACTTATTGAAAGTCCAAAAAACGAAACGGCATAAAGGTATGGGATCAGCATAGTTATAATAGGCCAAAAATGCGCTTTGTCCGGAAACGAAAACCATTTGTGCATTATTCCCATAGAAAATAAAGATGTAAAAAGAAATATAGCGACATATGCACTTGCCTTGGCAAAAACAAGCCTCGTAGCTCCATGCCGGCGAATTACCGAACTATTCATTTGAAGGAATTTCTTTTTTTCGCGAATTGTCCCGCCGAGCATACCAATACCAACCAATAATAATTGTTGCATGATGAGAATAATCATTCCCGGCATAACAAAACTGCCATAGCCACCAGAGGGATTGTATAAATTATATAAATCGACTTTGAGAGGATCCTGCAACTCCGATGCTTGAGTTAAACTTTTCCCTTCGGCCATGAAACGCTTAATTTCAACACCTGCACCAAATGTTCCGCTTGAATATATAGCTCCGGCATAAACCTGTTTATAAAGCATAAAATAACTAGCGTCGCAATATGCTGTTACACTAGTGCGCCTGGAATTGAGAATATCTTTCTCGAAGTTTTCAGGAATAAGTAATACTCCATATACCTCACCATCATAAAACAAATCCCCGGCTTCTTTTAGACTTCCGGGTTTGCATGAAACATGAAGCTGTTCTGTGGCATCGGCCATTCTGCTAAATTGCCTGCTCGTGGCTGAATGATCAAGATCCACCATAGCTACCGGAAGATCTCGCACCGTTTCCTTCTCGTAACCCAAGGTATAGAGAAGTGAATAGATAAACATGGCAATAATAAAGAACAAAACAGTTCCGGCATCGGTAACAATAAGTTTAACTTCATCGATAAAAAAACGGCCAACCTCTTTTGTTCCATTTAAAATTCTTTCCACCATACAACACTTCTTTAAATTTTACCCCACCGTTTTCTATTCAACAACATATATCGAAGAAGAGGAATAAACAACAGTCCAAACAAAGTAAACAGCAGCAAAGCAAGCAAAGGTAAAAGTCCATGTTGTAAAGGTTCACCTCTTAAAGATTGGCTAATGAGAATCTTCATCCAGTAAGTAAAAGGAAACGCTCCCGCAATAGCCTGACTTATAGTAGCCATACCAAAAACAGGAAAGGTGAGACCCGAATAGGTAAGAGCCAGCATGCTATAGGCACTTCCAAGAGATAAACTTAAACGAAGGTTGGAAGTTACTGCCACCAAAAAAATAGCCAGACTCTGATAACTAAGTATCAACAGAAATTCTCCAATCAAAATTATAGAAAAATTGCCATGCAATGGCATTCCCAGCGTTTTGAAAAGAATAAGGTTCATTACCATTGCCAATGCGAAATATATAAAGGTATAAGGCAACAATTTGCCAAATAAAGCGATCATAAAATTACCACCTCCGCTACGTATCCATTGCGATCCGGAACCCCGGTATAATTCGTCGCCAATAACATAAATAGTTCCCAGAAGAACAAAGACAATCAGCAACACCGGCATAAGACCTGCCGAAAGATAATAGGAGTAGCTCGTATATGGATTAAACAGAAGCACCTGACGTAGTTGAACCGGCATTATACGCGACATTGCTTGATCTTGTGTTAACCCGTTTTTCATTTGAATCTGTAATTTGATTCCTGCCGAAATGGTGCTCATCGCTTTACGAATGCCACTATTTAGCATACCTCCTTTTAAAACATTGGCGTTATTTATGTATAAAGCCAGTTTAGCATTCTTTCCCCGATAAATATCTTTTTCGGTACCATCCGGAATACAAAGAACACCATCAGCTTTTCCCTCTTCGATAGCCTTTTGGGCTTCGTCTAAACTAGTATAGTTGCGGTTAATAGCCGCAATGGCCGTTGCATCCACCATTCGGGCAATTTGTCTTGACAGGGCAGTATTATCTAAATCGACAATAGCAACAGGAAGTTCGCGTGGTACATTGGCCGAGAAAATCCAAGCTACCAGAGTAAAGGCAAATAATGGCCCGGCAATAGTAATAAATTGCAACGTACGATCTTTGCGAAAACGATGATATTCACGCCATATAATATCTATAAAATGATCTATCTTTGTCATTTACAAAATGTTGCTGGTAACTATTTAATTTCGGGCTTTTATACTCCCAAATTATCACTATTTTTCCGGATCCTTCACTTTCTTCCAATCAACCAAAGCACTCATTCCAGGCCTTAAACCAGCTACTTTTATGACAGGTACAGCGTGTATTTCGAATGTTTTCATGTCAAAGTCGCCAGTGGTTTTTGTTGCATTCCAAGTAGCAAAACTCCCCAGCGCTGTGATATATGTCACTTTCAAGTTGATCTCTTTATTTCCTAAAGCGGGAAATTTAGCTGCAAAAACACTTCCTTTGTGAATAGATGCCAACAAATCCTCGCGTAGATTAAAAGTTACCCAGCAATCATCCAATCTTACGATAGTTACAACAGGATATCCGGCTGATATCAATTCTCCGGATTCTGCAATAATATTGGCTATTTCCCCATCAAGGGGAGCAAAAATAATTGTTTCATGCAAATAAGACTGTACCTCACTAATTACTCCTTCAGCTCTTGCAACCATAGCTAATGCTGCATCTTTATCCTCTATTCTGGTACCTTTTTTTACTTTCTCCCAAATAGCTTTTGCTGCATTAGAGGTTTCACTAGCAGCTTTTAATTGAGTTTCCGCTTCATCGCGTTTTTGAGCTGGCATTACGCCTTCTTTGTAAAGATTGTTAATACGCTGATACGTTTTTTCGGCAAACTCACTGGCTGCCTGAGCTTTTAAATAAGAGTTGTATGCTGCCTGTATATCTTCAATCTGAGCGCCAGCTTTTGCTTTTGAGCTCTGAGCTTCGGCTCCTTTTAAACCAGCATTCGCCTGAGCTAATTTAGCTTCAATTTCAGGACTGCTTAAAGTAAATAGCAACTGACCTTTTTTAACTAAATCGCCTTTATGCACTAATAAACTATCGATTCGCCCTACAATTTTAGAAGCAACCTTAATTTGTGTTGCTTCAACTTCCCCTTGGATTTCCATAGGTCTAGGCCGACTTATTATCCATATGGAGGTTATCATAAAAATTATCAACGCTGCTATTCCAAAGGCAGCAAGCCAATTACCCTTCTTATTCATAATTATAATAGTTTCAAATGATATATGAGTCCGGTTTAAAAACCCGCAAATTTTTAAATCGCGATGGAGGGCAAATTTAAAAAATATTTCAAGAAATATTGAAGGAATTTTCAAATGGATAATATACACGCATAGAACACATAAAAAAATGTACATTTACCACATGGTAGTAAAAATAACGCGTTGTATGTTATTGGGGTTGATCTTATGTCTCCCCATTCAGGCTTTATTTTCTCAACATTCGAGCAAAGACAATTATTCTGGTGCATGGGAATTGCCTTCCAGCTGGAATCCCACATGGCCAATACCCCAGACTAACATTAGCGGGTATAACATTACGATTAACGGGTATATTACAGTAAATGGAACCTTATCATTTTCAGGTTCTGCTGGTAATCTGATTATTAATGACACACTTGTTATAAGAGGAGATTTATCACTTGAAGATAAGAATAGTTTAACTATAAACAACAATGGAATTCTTATTGTAAGAGGAAACCTTACTATTAACAAACACGCTAAGATAATAGCAAATGGCTATTTTATCATCACGGGAAACATTGTTAAAGGTGGTTCAAATGGTGATGGCACATTTACCAGCAATCGAGATCCTGTTATGACATTTATTGGTGGTACAATTCCTTCGGGATTAACCGATGATAATCATAAATTTCCTGTACTTAATTGCACAGCACATCCAACCACTCCCTACCCGAACTCAACCTGTAGTTATGGGAATATGGCAGATCTTATGAATGATCCCATTTATCCCTTTTTCAATTCTACCTGTGTCATTCAAACACCAACCGTCACAGCCGGAGGAACTACAGTATTCTGTGATGGAAATACTGTAACCTTGACATCCAGCAGTGGGAAAAGTTATTTGTGGTCGACAGGGGAAATTACAAATAAAATCACCGTCACTAAATCGGGAAATTATTCAGTAAAAGTAACGAATGCCGGAGGATGTCAGAGTGCAGCCTCAGAAGTCGCAACGGTTACAGTTAATGCCTTGCCATCTCCACCTGTTATCACTGCGGATGGCTCCACAAGCTTTTGCATGGGTGGCCACGTCAAATTAACATCGGGCATTGAAAAGAGCTATCTATGGTCAACGGGTGCAACTACCCAAAGCATCACCGTTTCAAGTGCAGGAAGCTATTCAGTTCAGGTAACCGATATAAATGGTTGCAAAAGTGCCATTTCAGCTCCTACTACAGTCATTGTAAATGCATTACCAACCGTAAATGCAGGAAATGATAAAACCATTCTATTTGGCACCATTACGACAATCGATGCAACAGCCTCCGGTGCCGGACCATTTACCTATAAGTGGTCACCTGCTTCACAACTGGTAAATGCCCTTATCGAGGACCCGACTACTAAAATTCTGACGGCTACCACTTTATTCTCACTAACAGTCACTTCAACAACCACATTCTGTTCCAAACTGGATACGGTTAAGATATCGACCATTGGCAACATCTTAAGTTCCACGGCTTCCGTTTCTGTTCCTACATTATGTGCTGGCAGCAATACTCAATTGCAAGGTTTAGCCAGCGGGGGGTCAGGTACATATACCTATACCTGGAGCTCAGTACCTGCGGGATTTACATCTTCAATTTCTAGCCCTATCGTAAGCCCTTTATCCACTACCACTTATAAGGTAGCCGTATTTGACGGATTTTCAACTGTTAATTCCCAGGTTACCGTTAATGTAAATCCGTTACCAACTACACCGGTTATTACCGCCAGCGGTCCGACAACTTTCTGTCAGGGAGTAAGCGTAACCCTTACATCCAGTGCCGGTTTAACTTACCTTTGGTCTGATAATGAAACTATCCGGACCATAAGCACCAGTGTCTCTGGAAATTATATTGTTCAGACAATAGATGCCAATGGATGTAAAAGCATTGCCTCGTCACCCATCGTAATCACGGTGAATGATATACCATTA
>JANXXY010000266.1 GCA_025350365.1 Bacteroidales bacterium
CGGAAGCCGATTTTTTAAAAACTGCCACTGCTCAAAATTATACGGCCACTTCCAATAGTTTGCAAACAGAATATTACCAGGCCATTCAGTTATACCAAGATGCCCAACGCAGGATAAAGCTCTACGCAAATCAGTATTCTCTAGCAAACAAAACACTCGATATTATGCTGAAAAGCTTTGCAACCTCGGGAAGCGGATTAACAGATATTCTGCGTATCCGCCAACAAACCCTCGATTATGAGTTTAAACAAATTGAGGCTTTAACTGATTACAATACAGGTATTGCATGGTTGAAGAGATTAGGGAATTTAGAAATAAAATAAATAGAAATACATAGAAATAAATAGATATAAATAGAAATACATAGAAATAAATAAAAATACATAGAAATACATAGAAATAAATAGAAATAAATAGATATACATAGAAATACATAGAAATAAATGGAAATAGATAGAAATAAAAGGAAATAAGTCGAAATAAATAGAAATAAAAAAGCATAGAAATAAAAAAGGGTATCAATTAAATATTTAAAAAATGAATAATTTATTTTTGAAAAAATATGTTCGTTACGGCCTAATAGCAATCGGGGGGATTTTTATCGGTTGGCTGTTTTTTCACTCTCCTCATAAAAAAACTGAAGAAAAATATCAGGACACGGCGCAGAATGGTAAAACCACCATATGGACATGTGCCATGCACCCGCATATACGCATGTCAGCACCCGGCAAATGTCCTATATGCGGAATGGAATTGATACCACTCAACCAGAATAACTCTGCAAATATTGACGCGGATGCAATACACCTGTCCAAGGAAGCCGCGCAACTGGCCAATGTGTTAACCTCAGTTGTTACCAGTCAAAAACCGGTAAAGGAAGTTCGTCTTTATGGCAAAGTACAAGCCGACGAACGTGCGCTGCAAAGTCAGGTTTCCCACTTACCCGGACGTATTGAAAAATTAATGTTGAACTATACAGGTGAAAAGGTTCGCAAAGGTCAAACACTCGCACTTATTTATTCGCCCGACCTGGTTACAGCTCAGCAGGAATTGCTCGAAACCGCAAAAATGAAACAAACGCAACCTGAAATTTACGAAGCTGCCAAAGACAAACTTCGTCAGTGGATGATTACTGACAGCCAAATCGAAATTATGGAGAGTTCCGGATCTACGTTAAACAATTTCGAAGTGGTGTCAAACACTAGCGGGATTGTAACAGCACGACGTGTAAATAATGGCGACCATGTGGCAGAAGGAACTGTGCTTTATGATATTGCAGATCTTTCGCATGTTTGGGTAATGTTCGACGCCTACGAAAGTGATCTTCCATTTCTGGAAATAGGCAATAAGCTTACTTTTACCGTTCAGGCTATTCCGGGAAGCAATTATTCAGGCAACATCATATTTATCGACCCTGTTATCGACCCTGTTACCCGTGTTTCAAAAGTTAGGGTTGAAATAAACAACCAATCTGGTAAATTAAAACCCGAAATGTTCGCTACGGGTATTGTAAAGGCTAACCTGAATGAGTATCGCAATAAGTTGGTAATTCCGCGTACAGCGGTATTGTGGACAGGCAAGCGCTCCATTGTATATGTAAAACAAACCGGAACAGATGAACCTATTTTTAAAATTCGCGAAATAGGACTCGGTCCCATGCTTGGCAGCAGCTATGTAGTAACAGATGGGCTTAATGAAGGTGAAGAAATTGTTACACAAGGCACTTTTAGTGTAGATGCTGCCGCCCAGCTGGATGGTAAACCCAGTATGATGAATCCTGTGGGTGGAAAAACGTCCTCGATGCCAGGCATGGATATGCCGGGGGATGCTAAACCCACCAGCAGAGCCAACAGTAAGCCGGCGGGACAGAAAACTTCAGCCATGCCTGGAATGGATATGTCAGACAATGCTAAGCCGCGAAGTAGTGCAAAGAACGAACAATCAGAACCTATTAAAACCGGTAAACCGTCAAAAATCAAGGTTGACATGAATTTCACAATGCAGCTCAACACTGTTTTTGACCAGTACATTATTTTAAAAAATGCGTTCGTAGAATGTGATATAAAGGAAACAAAACAAGCTGCACAAAAGGTTCAACAAGCCCTTTCAAAAGTGGACATGAAACTGCTTACCGGAGACGCCCACATGCAATGGATGGATATATTGGGCAAACTGAATAGTCAGATTAAACAAATGACATCATCCCACACGTTAGAAGAACAACGCATTGCCTTTGCCGGTTTCAACGAACAGTTTTACAAAGGAATAAAAACCTTTGGGTTAATGGGCAAAACAGTTTATTACCAATTTTGCCCAATGGCTAACAATAAAAAGGGCGCTTATTGGCTTAGCGAATCAAAAACAATCCGGAATCCATATTTTGGAGCGGCAATGATGGACTGTGGCGAAACTAAGGAGACAATGAAATATTAGAAAGGGAATATGCAATTAAAAAGGAGAAGTTTTTATGTAAAAAACTAAGACCATATTCGTTATATTTTTTCTCGGTTAACAGGCGGCAGTATGAAATTGTTGACGATCGCGAGCGATTAAAATAACAACCTAAATTGCATATAATGGGATGTTAATCAGCTTGAAAATAGAAATGCTATTAAAAATGGGTACCGCACATAGTTTATTCTTCTTTATCTTCTCGGGTATCGTATAATTCAATTATTGCCTCAGCTTCATTAATGCAGAAATCACATGAACTTCGTCTAATCTCATCATGATATTTATAATCTGCATCCTTTCTTTTTTTAAATAGAGTTTCCAGCCTACTACCTGCTTTTTTTTCATTAATATTTAGTGAGGCTTTTAAAAATCTAATTACATCTTGATGGGCATTTTGGGTCACATATTTCAAATCGTTATTTATGTAACCAAATACCCCATAATAAGCTCTATTAATTGTTGAGCGAAAATGAGCCTCTGTTAAACCAATTTTTAGCTCTTTTGAAATTTTAATGAAATCTTTAGGGTTAAAGCTCATTAGGTATTATATTCAAATTCAGTTTTGAAGCAAATTCAGGATAGGAAGGTTTTTCATCATTCAATTTTTGAGAGTCAAAACGATAAAGGCTTTTTTACCTTCACCAGTTAACCCTTTCATTTTGTCTCAATTCTTCCGTTTTCCCTTGCTCGTTTCAACCCGGCCATTAGTCGATTATTTATTGATCTATACCTAAATTTAGGTATGCGATATACCTTATACGTGGTATTTAAATTCCAACCTACTGTGTGCATCTTTGCAACATCATAATAAATAGAACAATGCTGGTAAAAGTAAATGGGAAGGACCAGGTAGTTAATGCTACCGATGTCAGTTTAATTGAATTGCTTAAAAACAATAATGTTGTAAAACCTGAATTAGTTTCGGTGCAATTAAACGGCATATTTGTTAAACGGGAGGCTTATGAATCCATATTTGTAAAAGAAAACGACGAAATAGATTTTCTCTTTTTTATGGGTGGTGGTAGCTCTTTTAATAGTAAAAATTAACAACATGGAATTTAAAGGGTTTTCAACCAGAGTAATACACACAGAATATTCAAAAAAAGACGTACATAATGCCTTGCAAATGCCAATTTATAGCAATGCTGCTTTTGAATTTGACTCGGCAGAACAAATGGAAGCGGCTTTTCTTGGCAGGTCACCCGATCATGCCTATTCACGTATATCAAACCCTACAGTTGAAAATTTTGAGCAACGTATACGGTCAATTACTGGAGCTTTAGGTGTAACTGCACTAAGTTCTGGGATGGCGGCTATTTCAAATGTATTTTTTAC
>JANXXY010000284.1 GCA_025350365.1 Bacteroidales bacterium
CTCTTTGTTTTTTCGGTGATGAGTTCCGGTTGAGATTTAACCAGCTCCACCCGAATATCGGGGTTGATAAACAGGAAAAGGTGAGGATGACCTGCCAACTCGGGAAGAACTTTGGGAAAATCGAAAGAATAATCGTGACCGTAATATGAATTGGATTGCTTAATAGCCGAGGCAATACGGTTATCCTGCTCGGTCATCCCTTCAATTTGGCGGTCATTCAAACGCTTCAGTGCAATATTCCGGCCTTTGCTCCAACCCGATTTATTCATTGTTTGCAACATAGGTTGAATAGTGCTATGGTCAAAATCAACAAAATATGCCAGGCGGTTAATTTCTTCTAATTTAGCACTGCCTGTTGACTTCGCCATGCCTATACCTAGCAAGTTGGTAATTGACTGTTCCCATTCCTCTTTCCTTTCAATTCGGCTAAGTAACGGTGCAATACCTGGCATCACACTCTGTTTAAATTTCTTATCGTCCTTGTTTAGTATCCATTCCAATTCCAGGGTAATGAGTAAATATCCGTTTGTTTTGGCTAGATTAAACAATTCCCTTGCCTTGGATGTCTGGCTGTCGTTTAATTTACCTTCTAAAAGAAAAACCGCAAACAAGTACATCACATTTTCCAGATTCTCATTAGATTTTATCCGAAGAGGATTTATCCTATCCAAAATCTTTTTTGCCTCATATTTCTTATCGGAGGCGATATCAATCATACTTAGTGAAAATTGATGATTGAAAAAAGCTGTTTTTTCAAATAGTTTGGTATACTGATCTAACTCTTTCTGATGTGAGCCGGGTTTGTATAATATCAAAAGCAGAAAATAAAAAAAACTATGATGGATATCGGGAAAGAATTTCTTGTCCATGGTTTGGATACGATATTCAACTACCTGTTTAAGAAAAATATTTTTTGCCTCTTCCATTTTGCCGGTATACATTAAGCATATCGTTTTTGACCAGTCGGAAAATGATGATAAATGTTGTAAACCATCAACCTGAGAAATGTTACCTTGGTATAGACGAATGGTCGAAACAATATTGTTTAACCTATCCTTTTGAGGTTTACTTATAACGGGCAAATTACAAACCATATCGGTGAATAGTTCCAAAGGCTTTGGATTGACCATTGGATAAATAGTTTTGGCAAACGAGAAATAAGCAATATGTGATAAAATTTCAGGGGGCATTTTTGAAAATAAATCCTGATATAGACCGCTGGCGATCATATATGCAAAAATGCTTTGAGGGATTGGTATTAATTCCGTTAATTTCTTAATCGCTTCCTTAGTAATTTTGGAGTTTCCAATAAAGTGGCCATAAATACCATTTCTGATATATCGAAGTGGTGAAATGGTTTGATAAGAGTATGAATGACTGTTAAAAGCAAATTTTTCAAAAACGAGTTTCGCAAAGGCAAGGTACTTGTCGTTTTCAAGAAGCTTTGGCAAGGCTTTCACTAAAATAAATTCAGGAACTCGCATAGTATCATACGGATTTTCAGAAAAGAATCCATACAAACGAAATTCCAAATAAACCTGTTTAAATTTGGTCTTTAGTGTTTTTCCTGCAAAAGTCGAATACAAATTTTCGTAATCGCTACTCGAAACCGGTTCAAATATCAAAATAGCAATATCAGCAAATAACCTTTGTTGCGGCGGAAGATTTTGGTAAAAGTTCCATTGCATTGCGCTAAAATCAACAGGTGACAACATTGTTTATTTAAATTTAGGGTTAAAATATATTAAAAGGGTATTGAATTATTCAGTTTGGCCCTCTAATTTAATCTTTATTTCTCAATAAATATCCTTGCATCCACAACCGTTACCCGGTTTAATGAACCTATAAGAGGGTTTAAATCCAGTTCCTTAATTTCGGTGACATATCTCAAAAGTGACGAAAGCCGCACAATGGTATCAGCAAATTTATCTTCGTCAATTCCTGCCTGGCCGCGCGTTCCTTTTATAATTTTGTAGCTTTTCAGTGACCTGATCATGGAATGGGCTTCACCATAGGTTAAAGGAGCAAGTCCCGAGGAAACATCTTCCAAAACTTCCACAAATATTCCACCCAATCCGCAAAGTATTACATGTCCAAACTTGGGTTCGTATTTGGCTCCGATAAACAGTTCTCTGCCAGTTAACATTGGCTGAACCATCACTGCTGTTGCTTTGGGAAGCGAAATCAACCGATCGAATTCGACACTTAACAATTTTTCGGTTCGAATATTCAAAGATACTCCTCCAATATCCGACTTATGCACCGGACCCGCTACTTTGGCAACAACGGGAAAACCCATGCTGATGGCAGCCGAAAGTATTTCTTCCTTATTGGCTGAAACAATATCTTCAACCATATCAATGCCAGACAGTTTTAATAATTTTTGGATGTTCGCCGCACTAACGTATCCATTATCAAGATTATCAATAAGTGAGCGTATGGCGGGAATATTTATTCCATCAATCATTATTTTTTCTTCGGCCGGCATGGGG
>JANXXY010000310.1 GCA_025350365.1 Bacteroidales bacterium
CTGGTGAGTTTAATAATCATAATTTGATCGGGATGCGATATGAAATATTCACGTGTAAATTTTACACCATTTATTTCATAGCTCACTTTCGAAACTGCTTCCCCAATATTTAATTCCCGATGATATTTTTTAGCGTTTCCATTATGCTTAAAGTTGATATACAGTGTGCCAAGCGGTGTATAGGATTCCGAAAATTTCCCCTGCAACTTCCTGTTAAGATGGTCGGCCAGTTTATAGTTTTCATTTTTCAGCGCCTCCCTCACGGCTGGAAGGTTTTTATAAGCCTCGGGGTTCATATTGGCATCCACAGGTCCGCCTGTCCATAGTGTGGCATCATTCAGATACAGTTGATCGGAATTGATACCACCAAAAATTGAAGTGCCTATTTTACCGTTGCCAAGCACCAAACTCTCTTCGAAATATTGAGCCGGTTGATTATACCACAAAATATGATCTGTTTGGGCAAAAGAATCAATTCCCTGACCCAGTACAAAAAATAATACTAAGCTGTTGATTGTGTATTTCATACGGCTAAAAAATAACATGTTAATCAATAGGTAAAAAGATAGCCCAATATATTACAATTTTTAAACAACTCGCTCTATTTTAACGAATAAAAACTTGGTTAGCGTAAAAAGGACGTAAAGTATTGAATTCTATTATTTATAATCAAGTTTCACCATTCACAAAATTACTGATCATTTATTTATTTCATTCAGCGCAATTTTTAGTTTACATTCGGCAAGGAAAGTATTATTTTATTTTCCATACCTTTACAAAAACATTTTTATGGAAGTTTTACGACAAATTGTGGATGTAAAAAATCATAAGCTAAACATTTTATTGCCAAAAGATTTCAGTGCTAAAAAGGTAGAAGTTATTATATTATCTGTCGAAGAGCCTAAAATATCCTCGAAATTGAAAAACTCTGAACGTTTTGCATCAGGTATCTCAAAAGATACCGCTGAAAAACTTCATAAACACCTTAACGAGGTACGTAACGAATGGGACAGAGATATTTATTAGACAGTAACACGGTAATAGATTACATTGCCGATATTGTAAACATGACTAATAGGATTCGGCAAAAGCAAAAAATTAAACTCCCGGATGCCATTATTGCTGTTACTGCGGTGATAAACGATTTTACTTTAATCTCCCATAATACCAAAGATTTTAAAAATATTTCAGGGCTAAAAGTGATCAATCCTTACGATATACATTAAAATAGTATTTCCCGCTAAGCAAGCCCGTTTCAGTCAAATTAAGGTTAAGTGTAATGTCCGAAGTCGCTCGATGAAAATCCCCAGTCTTCTAAATTTTTTACAACCTATTTTTTTAAATCCGGCATTTGATCGCGTGTTATCACAAAATCATAACTGAAGATTTTTTTCCACCACGCAACACCATTATGAGTGTCTGATTCAGTGTATTCATTATTCCATGGCATAAACCACGACCACATATCGCCGTTGGTTTTCATCAGGGCCGGATCGGGTACTGAACCACATTCGCTTAATGCAATTATTTTCTTATTACCGAAAATATATCTTACTTTATTAAACTCAGCAAATTGAGATCCGTGTTGATTATTTCCTGGATAAATATCCATTCCAATGATATCAACATATTCATCTCCGGGATACCAGTCTATTGCTGAGCCGGAAGTATTTGAAGTCCAAACCCAAATCAAATTATTCAATTCGTGAATAGTCACCAACCGGTTATACATTATTTTCCACAAGGTTTTACATGCTGCAGGACCTTTGGCTCCCCACCAGAACCAACCACCGGCAGCTTCGTGCAATGGTCGCCAGATAACCGGAATTCCGGCATCTTTGAATTGTTTTAAATATCCGGCAATAACATCAATATCAGCTATCATTGCTTTATATTCAACCGATGAAGGATCTGACACTTTACTAACATCAAAGTTAGTATCGGCAGTATAAAAAGGACCTGACTTAGTTAAAGGATCACGCCAGTGCCATATTAAACCAACAATTCCATTGTTGTTCCACCAATCCTGTGCCAGAGCAAATGGAGCTGCATATTGTATCCAACTCTGATTCGGATTAGTATGATCAATAAAGTCAAAAGTGGTCAAAGCAGGCCATTTACCTGTATTGTCATGAACCCAGATAGCTTCAGTGATGTTAGTACTATGATTTGCCATTGTACCTGAAATTACGTTAGTCCCGAAATTTTGTTTTAGAAAATTATACAACTTTAAAGCTTGTAGCGATGGTTGCGGAGTAACTAAAGAAGAAACAATGTTAAAAGAATCGGTGGTTGTGAATGATATTGAAATTTGATCTGAAAAATTCCCGGCAACATCGGTGATTGCATTGTTAGGAATAATCAGTGTATAGGTTGTATTATGTTTTAATAATCCAGGAGCGATGGTTATTGTTCTTGGTGAAACTGTTGCATTCACAGCTTGATTGTTCAAAAGTATTTTGCCAGTAGTAGACAAAAGTATTTGTTCAGTAAACTTGCAGGAAATTGAAGTGTTTATATCCACTGAAGTAGATCCATTGGCAGGAATACTTTCCATTAGGGTTGGAGCTATTTTATCAGAATCATCTACGGTTTTTTTACATGAAAAAATAAAACCTGTGAATACAAAAAATAAAATTAGCGGGAAAATTGATTTCAAGAGCATAAGATAAATATTAAAAACTAGTTTTTATACCTGCAAAAATCTGCAGGTTAATACAATAGAAAAGGATAATTGAAAAATGGGAAACTTTTTCAAAAAGATAAAAAATGGAGGTGGTTAATACACCTCCATCTTAGAACTAATTTTAAACTATGATTAATTTATTTTTTCATAGCGGATATTATCGATGCATAAGCCTGAGAAATCAAGTCCATTAGCCCACATAGTCATACCCCATTCTGCACCTTTCACCGGTGTAGGATCTGCTAATCCTGTGAATAATGACAATGGAATTGTAATTGTTTTCCAATCACCTCCAGTTGTGAATACGGCGCCCACTTTGAGGTAAGACAATATATTTACCGCTTTACCACTCAACATGAGGCGTATTTCAGCATTTCCAGTCACATCATTACGTAAACGAACATCCATTTTAACAACATGATCAGCTTGTGATACAGATGGATATGAAATATAATTGTTGCCAAATAGCCAGTATTTCGATGCATTCCAAGGAGTTGCTTCGTAATAATTATTAGTACCATCTATACCGTCAGGTTTGGTTCCTAATCCTCCGACACCATCCCAGGTGAATCCTGACCAACCGGCATCGAAGCTATAAATCATAAGTGTAGGATCTACAACAGGATCGGTTCCGGTTACAGAAAATGTTGGAGAAACAAGTGTTGAACCATCAAATGCATTTAAAGTAAGTGTAACAGCTCCTTTTTTGGCACTTTCCGGTACATATACTTCGATTTTAGTTGCATTGCGAACCCCATAGGATATGGCTTTCACATTTGTCTGAAAATAAGTGGATTCTACCAAATTTAATTTTGTACCTGTGATGGTCAATAATCCACCGGGTTTAACAGAAGCCGTAATATCACTAATTACTGGTTTATTCGCTGCTGTAATAGATAATGCATCGGAAGATATTACTTCTGAACCATTGGAAGTGATTAATGTAATTGATCCTGAAGTGGCTGACATTGGAACAGCAACTGTAAATGAGGTGGTAGACAAAGGAGTAATATCAACCGATAATCCGCCTCCGAAAGTTACTTTTCTAACCAGATCCAAATCAATACCTGTTATAGTAATAACGTCCCCAGCTGTTAAAGTCAATGGAGCTATAGTTGTAATGGTTGGTTTAATATAAGTAACCACATCACTTAATACAGTTTTACCTGAATTAGTACTGAAAACAATCGCACCGTTTATGGCTTCCAATGGCACTGTGACATCCATGCTGGTTGCTGTTCGATTGGCAATTTTACCTGCAAATTTACCTGAAAAGGTGACGCCGGTTATCAAATCAATGTCAGTTCCAGTTACTGTCAATTTCTCACCATTTTTAACAGTAGTTGGAGAAACACTTATGGTTGGAACTACTAAAACTAATTTTGCAGAAGATTTCACTTTTATACCTGATGCAGGAATAAGCCGAATGGTATCATCTTTAGTTACATCAGGTACTTTCAAAACGATTTGAGTCAAGTTTTGTGAAACAAAAGAAACCACATTCTGATTTCCACCAAGCAACACAGTTTTAACCAGGTCAAGATTTGTACCGGTTATGGTTAAGTTTGCACCTGCTTTTATTGGATTGGGTAAAAAAGAAGTAATTACAGGGAGTTTTACATTTAATAAATCGGTTGAATATACAATAATTGGATCTTCTTTTCCATTCGAAACTGCAATTTTACCAGTTTGAGCAGTTGCCGGGACTTTAATCTTTATTTGACTGCGGCTTTGACTGATAAAGGCTGCCACATCAACCATAATACGGTCAGTGAAAATGACCTGTTTTATTAAATTGAGATAGTCACCGTTAATTGTTAAAACCGAATCGGCTTTTATTATAGCCGGAGAAAAACTTGTTATTGAGATTGGTTCTGAGAACCCCAAAGGTGTTTTGGTTGTAATATCTCCCTGAGATGTTTTGACAACCACAAGTCCTTCAATAGCATCTTGGGGAACAGTAATGGAAATTAACGTAGATGTTTTTGTTCCAAAAGATGCTGCCGGGATTTCGATGCCACCGGGAAGTAAAATAGCAGTTACTTTATCGAGGTTTTGACCAATAAACCGAAGTTCAGCTCCACGTGCCACAGGCATTGGCCCGTAGCTATTTAATACAGTAATGCCATTATCTCCTTCATCAGCATGTTTGCAGGAAGTTAAAAATAGTGCTCCACTAGTTA
>JANXXY010000315.1 GCA_025350365.1 Bacteroidales bacterium
GTCGGGATTGGAGCTGTAGCATGGGCTGTATGGCGTGCGGTACAAAAAGATAAACGTTCGCAACAAGGCGCCAACAGCGAAGATTACCTGTTCGGAAAAGGCGAACCTTGGTATATCATTGGTGCGGCTATATTTGCTGCAAATATCGGCTCTGAACACCTTGTAGGGCTTGCCGGTACAGGGGCGAAATCTGGTGTAGGTATGGCGCACTGGGAGATGCAGGGCTGGATGATCCTTATTCTGGGCTGGCTCTTTGTGCCGTTCTACCAATTGATGAACAATAAGTTGGGGAAAATCATCACCATGCCCGACTTCCTAAAAAATCGCTACACACCTGCTACAGGTTCGTGGCTGTCTATCATTACACTTATAGCCTACGTGTTAACCAAAGTGAGTGTAACAGCGTTTACCGGAGGTATATTCCTGGAAAGCCTTCTTGGCTTGCCTTTCTGGTATGGAGCTATCGGCTTAATAGTCTTAACAGGTATCTTTACCATTTTTGGTGGCATGAAGGGTGTGATGACACTGTCGGCCATTCAAACGCCTATACTTATTATTGGTTCATTCCTGGTGCTTTTCTTAGGATTATCAGCGCTCGGAGGCGGCAATATTGCTCATGGTTGGACTGCAATGATTGACTATTCAAAATCGCTGAGTGTTGGAAAAGACGGTGTTACATACGGAACAAACCACATGTTCCACTTTGAGACGGGTGACCCGCTGTATGACGACTATCCCGGTTTTTGGGTATTTATCGGAGCAACAATTATTGGCTTTTGGTATTGGGCTACCGACCAACATATCGTTCAACGTGTACTAGGACAAACAAAAGGCGAGGCTAACGATGTTGTAATGAAGCGCGCACGAAGAGGTACTATCGCTGCCGGTTATTTCAAAATATTACCTGTATTTATGTTCCTGATACCCGGTATGATAGCAGCTGCCTTGGCGGCACGTCCCGGTAGCGGCTTCACGTTAGAAAACCCGGATACTGCCTTTGGCTCAATGGTTAAGTTTGTATTGCCCGCCGGTGTGAAAGGTATTGTTACCATAGGCTTTATATCAGCATTAGTTGCATCTTTGGCGGCATTCTTCAACTCCTGTGCTACATTGTATACAGAAGACTTTTATAAGCCAATGTTCAAAGGCAAAAGCGAGGCTAGATACGTTTTGGTAGGCCGTATTGCAACAATTGTTGTAGTGGTACTTGGTATTGTATGGATACCAGTCATGATGAGTCTTGGCAGTCTTTACTCCTATCTGCAAGGCATTCAATCGCTGCTCGCTCCTGCAATGGTAGCAGTATTCGTAATGGGTATATTTTCCAAAAGAATTACACCCAAGGCAGGTGAACTAGGTTTAATAGTAGGATTTTTCATTGGTATGGCACGGTTGCTGACCAACATCTTTACAAATACGGGTAAAGACGTAATGACTGGCTGGTACTGGGAATCCACCCATTGGTTCTGGCATACCAACTGGCTTATCTTTGAGATATGGTTGCTTGTCTTCATCATGTTGTTTATGGTGGTAGTTTCGTTTTTCACTCCGAAGCCAACTGCGCAACAGATAGACGCTATCACTTTCACTGGCGACTATAAGGCTCTCATCTGGAAGAGCTGGAACAAGTGGGATGTAATTGCTTCGTTGGGTGTGGTGCTGATTTGTGCTTTATTTTACATCTATTTCTGGTAAAATATTTAATTTAAGGTGTTCGGAGTTTGGTTTTCAACACCGAATTTCGAACACCAAATAATGATTTAACATGCTTGAAAGTCTAAAAAAAGAAGTTTTCGAGGCCAACTTGGAATTGGTCCGGAAAGGGCTAGTAATTTATACCTGGGGAAATGTTTCAGGTATTGACCGTGAGAGTGGACTTATCGTGATAAAACCCAGTGGAGTTTCCTATGATAAAATGACCGCTGATGACATGGTAGTGGTTGATCTCGATGGTAAGGTATTAACTACTCACTTGAAGCCATCGTCTGATACACCAACGCACCTTGCACTTTATCGGGAATTTGAGGCCATAGGCGGTGTTGTTCACACTCATTCCGAATGGGCTACAAGTTGGGCGCAAGCTGGAATTTCTATTCCTGCACTTGGAACAACTCATGCCGATTATTTCTTTGGTCCAGTGCCATGCACTCGTAAACTTACTGAAAAAGAAGTAAATGATAATTATGAGATTGAAACAGGCAATGTTATTATTGAAACTTTTAAAGGCATTGATCCAATGGCCGTTCCATCGGTGATTATCAATGGACACGGTCCATTCTCATGGGGTAAAAGTGCGTCTGATGCAGTGCACAATGCCGTAGTGCTGGAAGAGGTGGCCAAAATGGCACATCATACCTTAACTTTGCGGGAAGTAAAAGGAATCGATCAATATCTCCTGAATAAACATTATTATCGTAAACATGGTCCAGGCGCTTATTATGGGCAGAAATAAATTATAATTTGAAAATGAAATAATTCTTCATCTTCAAATTTTCAAATCATCTTATTTTCAAATTTAATATTATGGCAAAATATACAATTGGAATTGACTATGGAACCGACTCCGTTCGGTCATTAATTGTTGATGCATCACATGGCAAGGAAATATCTAGCGATGTGTTTAATTATCCGAGGTGGAAAGCCGGAAAGTATTGTTCTCCATCTCAAAACCAATTTCGACAACACCCACTAGACTATTTGGAAGGCTTAGAAACAACCGTTAAAAATGCTTTGGCTAAAGCACCAAAGGATGTTGCAGCGAACGTGGTTGCTATTTCCGTTGACACCACCGGCTCAACTCCAATAGCTGTGGATGTAAAAGGAACTCCGCTTTCATTAACTCCGGGTTTTGAAGAAAATCCCAATGCCATGTTTGTTTTGTGGAAAGATCACACAGCAACCAAGGAGGCTGATGAAATCAACCAACTTGCCCGATCATGGGGTGGGGTGGACTATACCAAATTTGAAGGAGGTATTTATTCGTCGGAATGGTTCTTTGCAAAGATTCTTCGTGTTCTGCGTGCTGACGAAAAAGTTAGGAATGCAGCTTATTCGTGGGTAGAACATTGCGATTGGATTCCTGCCGTTTTAACGGGCGAAACCAATCCTTTGACGATGAAACGCAGCCGTTGTGCCGCCGGACACAAAGCAATGTGGCATCCCGATTTTAACGGATTACCGGCCGAAGAATTTCTTGTCAAACTCGACCCTCTATTAAAAGGGCTGCGTGAACGACTTTTTAAAGAAACTTATACGTGTGAGGTAAAAGCAGGAAATCTCACCTCAGACTGGGCTAAACGTCTGGGATTGAGCGAATCGGTAGCCGTTGGTGCAGGTTCTTTTGATGCGCATTTAGGTGCTTTGGGTGGTGAAATAAAACCATATTATCTGAGCAAAGTTATGGGTACTTCCACATGCGATATGCTTATAGCTCCTATGAAAGAAATGGAAGGAAAACTGGTAAAAGGTATCTGTGGCCAGGTTGATGGATCTATTGTACCTGGAATGTTAGGTATGGAAGCCGGTCAGTCTGCTTTTGGCGATATTTACGCCTGGTTCAGAAAACTTTTGCTTTGGCCTGTTGAAGAGATTTTAGCTGAATCATCCGTTATTGATCAAGCAACTAAAGATAAGCTTATAGCAGAAATAGCTGATAAAATCATTCCCGTTCTATCGAAACAAGCTGAATCTATCTCTATTGGCGAATCAGGTATCATTGCCCTCGACTGGATGAATGGCCGACGCACTCCTGATGCTAATCAACTCCTTAAGGGCGCTATTTTGGGATTAAACCTGGGTTCTGATGCTCCTCGTATTTTTCGTGCTTTGGTAGAGGCTACAGCTTTTGGTGCAAAAAAAATTGTAGACCGATTTATCAGTGAAGGGGTTAAAATTGATGGAATTATTGCTCTGGGTGGTGTTGCTAAGAAATCACCATTTGTAATGCAGGTAGTTGCAGATGTGCTGAATATGTCAATTTTGGTAGCTCGAAGTGAACAGGCCTGTGCACTGGGTGCGGCAATGGCAGCGGCCACTGTTGCAGGTTTGTATCCAGCCCTACTCGATGCTCAGAAAGCCATGGGCAACGGCTTCGAAATGGAATATAAACCGAATAGTGAAAATGCAAGAAAATATCAGCTTCTATATGAAAAATATTCCAGGTATGGGGCTTTCATAGAGAGCGAAACCAATCATAAAGATTGATTATTAAAAACAATCTTTATTGGTGCTAAGTGGGGAGAATTTTAGTTGGTTTACAATCCGCAGAAAAGGAGGGGCAGAAAACTCAAAATTCCAATCGTAACCCACTTAGCGCTTATAGTCTATAGTACGCCATTTTTTTTGATGTTTTCTATTTGTTGGTTTGTTAAACCAGTCAAATCAATGATTTCTGTAATAGATTTACCCATTTTAATTGCATTTAGTGCAACTTTTTGAATTCCTTTTTCAATTCCCTTTTCAATTCCCTTTTCCATTCCTTCAATTACGCCTTCTTCCCTTGCCGTATCAAGAGAGTTTTTTAAATCGCGGTAATATTTTAAACTATCTTCATATGACCGGACTTCTTCAGGGGTAAATTTTGCAATTTCAGCGCTTGCAAAT
>JANXXY010000316.1 GCA_025350365.1 Bacteroidales bacterium
TTACTGCAATAGTTCGGCGGGATGGAGTTTCCCGTTTCTCTCCAGAGGATCGTTTCGGAATTTTTCCGTCATTATCATTAGGATGGCGTATTTCAAGGGAAAATTTTATGAAGGAAATTCTCTGGATTGATGACCTTAAAATCAGAGCTGGTTATGGAATTACCGGGAATGCTGAAATACCGAATGCTTATAATTATTCATATTCTTATGGATTAAATGCAGGTGATTTTAATTATGCCATTAAGGGGCAGAACAATGGGGCGAATCTCGGGATGAGGCTGACAAAATATGGCAACCCTGATACAAAATGGGAACAATCACAAATGGGCAATGTTGGTATAGATGCATCCTTATTTGATCATTGGTTAGAAATGAATGTTGAGGGGTATATTAAAAGAACATCCGGCATGCTTGTTTCCGATTCATACTCAAGTCTTGCTGGTGGTGTTACTGCTCCATATGTAAACTTAGGTGAAATGGAGAATACCGGATTTGACATTT
This sequence comes from Bacteroidales bacterium, assembly GCA_025350365.1. Lineage (GTDB taxonomy): Bacteria > Bacteroidota > Bacteroidia > Bacteroidales > JAAUTT01 > JAAUTT01. The sequence continues at coordinate 502 of JANXXY010000316.1, forward strand.
CATTAACCAATCGTGGGACCATTACAGGTGATTTCAAATATGATATTACTGCTAATTTATCACATTATAAAAATGAGGTTATTAAAATATCTGACAATCCTGATGCTAAGTTTTACGGAGGAAACACCCGATTCGGTAATGTAACGGTAATAACAAAAGGTGAACCGGTTTCTTCATTTTATGGTTATGAGATTGAAGGGATTTTCAAAAATCAGAACGAACTTTTAAATCATGCTAAACAGCCCGGGATTAATAACTCATTGGGAGATTTTATCAAACTTGGTAGTGATGGGAAACCAGTTTTGGATGGAAATGGCCAGCAAATTCCTTTGACTACCTGGATGGCTTCATTGGGGAAATTCAAATTCAAAGACATCAATGGAGATGGTATGATCAATGAAAAAGACAAAACCATTATAGGAAGTCCTCATCCAAAATTTACTTATGGCATAGATTTTAACCTCTATTATAAAAATTTTGAATTCAACATGTTTCTAATGGGGTCACAAGGGAATAAAATATTTAACTATGTAAAATACTGGACCGATTTTAATGGTTCTTTTACAGGTAATAAAAGCCAGTTTATGATGGATAATTCATGGAATCCAACTACTGATACCAATACTGATACCAAATTACCCATTTTAGTGTTAAATGATAACGATGCAGCTAATAATCCAACATCGTACTATGTTGAAGATGGTTCTTTTTTGCGTTGTAAAAATTTTCAAATAAGCTACTCTATTCCAAAGTCGCTAATTAAAAAAATTAGAGTAGATAATTATAAAATATACTTTCAAATAACCAACCTATTTACAATCACTAACTATTCCGGAATCGAACCTGATTTAGGTACTCGTTGGCATGGCGGTGGCAGCGAATGGGATCGCGGTCTTGATTTTGGAGCATATCCTCATCCACGTCAGTTTATTTTTGGGATGAATTTAAGTTTTTGATACATATTTAATTTTACAGATTGCCTGTCTTATGCTGTTTTTTTACCTATTTTAGCTCCAAATAAATAGCATTCGGGATTATGTATGAGTTTATCGAAGGAACTATTGCAGAGCTAACACCGGCAAATGTGGTTATTCAAACTGGTGGAATTGGGTATTTGATTCATATTTCGCTAAATACCTACACTCAGCTCTCGGAGAATCAGAAAAATAACCAACAGAATTTACATAAAGTATTCTTGCATCATGTAGTTCGTGAAGATGCACAATTGCTTTTTGGGTTTTTTTCATCACAGGAAAGAATCATTTTCAGGCTATTAATTTCAGTTTCTGGTGTTGGAGCAAATACTGCCAGAATGATTTTATCATCCCTCGGAACTATTGATATTCAAAAAGCCATTGCTGAAGGCAATGTAAATATGTTAAAAGGCGTTAAAGGAATAGGACTGAAAACTGCTCAACGGATTATCATCGATTTAAAGGACAAAATAGGGATAGAAGGAGCGACGAATGATAATTTCTTCCAATTAAACAATACAATCAAAGATGAAGCGTTATCAGCATTGGTGACTTTAGGCTTTTCGAAATCAGCTATAGAAAAAATTGTTGACAAAATACTTGCTGCAAAAACTGATATGTCAGTAGAAGAACTGATTAAACAAACGTTAAAAAATTTATAGTTTGTTCACTCAATTTAACGTGGATAGTTTTTTAAATGCATTTTCTAGTGCTTAATACTCATGCTTACGATTTGATAATTACTACTTAATTATTGATAGAACTTTGAATAGTTATACTTTCAGAAATATTTACCTGATATTAATTTCTGTTTTGCTATACATAACAGGAAGTGTTTCTGCACAGGTAAAACCTGTTATCAGTAATGACAGCATTCCTTCCAGGTTTCGCTTAACTGATAGTCGTTTACCCTTTCAACCTACCGAGAATCCTCGTGGGATGAACATGAAACTTCCCTCCAATTTTAATAAAAGTATCGATTACGATCCCGTTAGAAATGAATACATTTTTAATGAAAAAATAGGCAAACTCGATTATCGGGTGCCTTTTTCAATGAGTCTCATGGAATATCGGCAATACGAGGCAAAAATTGCGAGGCAAAATTATTGGAGCGACCGGCGAAAAGGTGATAAAACCATAGTGAGACAATCGTTTATTCCGAAGCTGAATGTTGGTGGCGAGGCGTTTGACAAGATATTTGGTAGTAATGTCATTAATATTGTTCCCCAAGGATCGGCAGAACTTATTTTCGGAATTAGCACCTCAAAAATCAACAATCCAAACATTAGCGAGCGATTGAGAAAAACAACCACCTTTGATTTTCAGGAGAAAATCCAGATGAATGTTACCGGAAACATTGGAGATAAAGTGAAGTTAGGTATTAATTACAACACTGAAGCTACCTTCGACTTTGAGAACAAAACCAAACTGGAATATACAGGCAAGGAAGACGAAATAATAAAGAAAATCGAAGCAGGGAATGTTACATTACCACTGTCGGGATCGCTTATTACAGGAAGTCAGAGCTTATTTGGCCTGAAAACTGAGTTGCAATTTGGAAAATTAACTGTTACCACTGTTTTATCACAACAAAAAGGTGAATCGTCGGTGATTGAAGTAAAAGGTGGTGCACAGGTAAATCAATTTGAGATACCTATTGACCAGTACGATGCAAATAAGCACTTTTTCATTGCACATTATTTTCGAGACCGGTATAATGATGCACTCAAAACCCTGCCTATCATCAATTCAGGATTCACCATTACTAAAATAGAAGTATGGATAACAAATAAATCAAGTACTTACGAAAATTCACGAAACATTGTTGCGTTTCTCGATCTTGGAGAATCTAAGCAATATATTTATAATAAGATATCAGGTTTTGCATACAAATCAGGCGTTTATCCTCAAAATGACATTAATTATTTGTATGATGAGGTTATTAAAACCTATAATGCGCGCAATATCCAACAGGTATCGAGTAGTTTAGCCTCGTTATCTGGTCAAAATTTCCGCATTGGACAAGATTTTGAGAAAATTGAAAATGCCCGTAAGCTGACAGAACGCGAATTTACGTTCCATCCAACGTTAGGCTACATTTCGCTAAACTCTGCACTTAATGCCGACGAGATTCTTGCCGTAGCCTATGAATATACCTTTCAGGGAAAAACCTACAGAGTTGGTGAACTAACCACATCAGGTATTAGTGCACCAAATGCATTGGTTGTTAAACTATTAAAGGGAACCAGCTTTACCCCAAAACTTCCAAATTGGAATTTGATGATGAAAAATGTCTATTCCATTAATGCTTATCAGGTTAACAAAGAAAATTTTCAACTACACATATTATATCAGGATGATAAAAAAGGAAATGCAGTTAATTATATTCCTGAAACACAAACTAGTAACGATATACTTCTTCAAAAATTGGGACTTGACAGGGTAAATACCAATCTCGATCCAAATTCAGATGGTGTATTCGACTTTATTGAAGGTGTTACCATCAATTCATCCAACGGGCGTATTTACTTTCCAACGCTGGAACCTTTTGGCAGCACCATGGAAAAATATCTGACAAAAGCGGGATTGCCGCCATCGGTTTCTCAAAAGTATATTTTTCAAGAACTTTACGATTCCACGCAGACAAAAGCCCGGCAAGCGGCTGAAAAAAATAAGTTTAAACTGAAGGGATCGTATCAATCGTCGTCCGGCTCCGATATTCCGTTAAATGCATTAAACGTACCTCAAGGTTCGGTGGTGGTGACAGCGAGTGGTCGAAAATTGACAGAAAACATTGATTATACCGTTGATTATACATTAGGAAGGGTGAAAATTATTAATCAGGGATTGCTTGAATCGGGGACTCCTATTAAAATTTCACTGGAAAGTAATTCACTCTTCAATTTTCAAACAAAAACACTTGTAGGGACTCATTTGGATTACAAATTTTCCGATAATTTTCATCTTGGAGCAACAGTGCTTAATTTGACTGAGCGCCCACTTACTCAAAAAGTGAATATTGGAGACGAACCTGTATCGAATACCATTTGGGGTATTAACGGAACATATACCACAAAGTCTCAACTTTTAACAACACTTATTGACAAGCTTCCGCTGATTCAAACGAAAGAACCATCGAGCATTACTATTGATGGTGAATTTGCACAACTTATTCCGGGTAGTTCGAGTGCAATCAATGGAACAGCTTACATCGATGATTTTGAAGGTAGCGAAACCTCCATCGATATGCGGTCCTATCAGACTTGGACGATTGCGAGTGCGCCGGCCGATCCAACTCTTTTCCCGGAATCATCATTAAATAACGACCTTCGCTATGGTTATAACCGTGCCAAACTTGCATGGTATGTGATTGATCCACTTTTTCTGCGAAATAATTCAGCTACACCTTCTTACATAAAGGGAAACAAAAATATACAATTTGGTCATTTTGTGCGTGAAGTATATGAAGGCGATATTTTTAAGAACAAGGAAACTGCTGGCGGAATACCTTCGAATATTCCCGTTCTCAACCTTGCTTACTATCCGAAAGAACGGGGTCCATACAACTATGATGCGGCAGGTGTAAATGCCGATGGAACGTTAAACAGACCCGATAAGCGGTGGG
>JANXXY010000346.1 GCA_025350365.1 Bacteroidales bacterium
TGAAAAGGTAATGATTCCGCAGTTGATGGCTATACCGGTTTTGCCGGTATGCCAACAAATGTGGCCATTTTAGAAATTGTTTCTCCCTTCATCAATACCGAAAGATTATCGAGTTTAGAGCCATCCTCCATCTTTGAATCATAAAGTACAACGGACATCCCGCCAACACTACATTCCTTTCCAATGTCAATATATGACATTTTCATCACCCTATCCTCGAAAAGGTGAGTTTGAAGAGTGCAGTTGTCGTTTAAAGCCGAGTAGTCTCCAATCTTTACAAGATCGAACTCGGTTATTTGTGTGGTATAGATGCATGTCTTTTTCCCAATCTTACAACCTAAAAGCCAAAACGGCAATTTTATAAATGGTGTGCCTGTAAGTACGTTTAGAAAAAAAAGTACTCCAAAGTTCTCATACAATCCGGTTACAAGTTCGCTTCTCCAAACAAAACCACTCCAAAGGGGTTTATTGGAGGGTCTATATCGACCAATTACAATCCATTTAACCAATGCCAGAACAATAAACCCAACGATACTGGCAGCAATGTAAAGCAATGGAAAAACAAACATCAACGGCAATAGGTCTAAATCTACCTGCAGATAACTGGTAATATTGGTAATCATCGCTGCCATACTGATAAAAAGAGTTGCAGGTAATGTCACCCTAAAGAACTCAATAAAATATCGTAATGCAAAGAGCATTCGGGTAGGTTTATAGGTTCGGGTTACCGAAAAATCTTTGTTTACATCACGTCTTGGCAGATAAACAGCGGGAGAACCAAACCATGAAGTGCCGTCAGGAGCCGGAATATCCTCCTGCTTCATCTTCGAAAGCACGCCTACCAGCACTTGGTCACCCAGCACTGTTCCCGGGCTTACTACTGCGCTGTTTCCTACAAATGTTCGGTTACCGATATATGTTTTAGCTATCGAAATGTATCCATTCCTAACATGCGATGCCCCTATAGATACTGAATCAGCCAGGAAACACTCATCACCGGCAACTAATAAGTCAGGAGAAATAAATTCAACCGTCGATATTTCAGATCGCTTGCCTATTTTAACCCCTAAAAGTTTAAACCAAAATTGAAGGTATAGTGTCGTGTAAAGTGTACCTATTACCTGTAAACTCAGCGTCATTAGCTGATCAAAAAACCATTTCCTAAAATAGAAAAGGCTTCCTACCGGATACTTTCCCTCTTTAATATTGCCTAGCATCAGCCATTTTAACAAGGCAATAATCAGGCATAACACCACTACAAACGACAATGCAACCAGAATAGTTAACAATAAAAACCCATAGTCATCCCGCGAATAGTCGATATGAGCTATAAGCATCATTCCGGGAAAATAGGCCAGCATCGTAATAAGCGGAAAGAGGAATACCCCCACGAGGTATAGGCCAAAATGGGAACCTTTCCAAACTTTTATCGGATGAATTTTGGGATTGATGTATATCTTTTCGGCTGGAGAACCCTGCCAATTTTCGTTAGCCGGAATGGTAACCCCTGTTGGCAGTAATGAAAGATCTTCAAGAGAAGAATTATGCTCCATCTTCGTATTTTCTGATAAGCAACATCGGGTACCTATAAAACAATTATCATCAATCACAATTGAACCGATAAGCAGGTATCCATCCTTAATTACAAAACCTTTTATGTGAGTATCTGTACAAATGCTCACATTATTTCCGATAGTAAGTAGATCAAACGCAGCTGCCGTATGCACATTGATGTAAGTGTCCTTCCCAATTTTAGCTCCAAGCAGTCTGTAAAAAATATTAATGATGGGTGTTCCTGCAAAATAGGTAGCGGGAGATATGTTTATGACTTTATCCACTACCCAGAATCGGAAATAGTATAAACTCCATAATTTATACTTTCCTGATTTAATCCGACCAATGACCAACCATTTAAAGATGATGGCAAACACCGATAATGCAGGCAGTAACAAGAAGTATGTCAGCAGCATTATAAGCAACGAATTTACAACACCGTAATCGGCATGATAATAATATGAGTAAACAAAAAATGGTCCCAACCATTCTATACCAAACAGGAAGGACAGGAATACTAAAGAAATTGCCTGAAGAAACCAGCATCTGTAATAACTAAGGTTGGATGGTATGTAAAAGTCGCGGAGTACCGTCTTCTTTTTGCTTGGAACTGTTAACCTTGACTCCAAATCAATGGTTAGATCTTTTAGGATGGGATGCTTATAAATATCCACTACAGACATGCTCCCGAACATAGGAAGCCTTCGCAAATCGGAAACAAACAGAGCGGCCAGTAGCGAATGCCCTCCAAGATCGTCGAAGAAGTTGTCGTCCATCGAAATATCGGTTCTGTTCAAACGTACTTTAAGAGCATCAACGAGGGTCTTTTCAAGCGTAGTGGATGGCAGAATTGGTTCCTTTTGGCCATGCAAAGCCAAGGGTGCTTGTGGTTTAGGCAGCTTGCTTCGGTCTATTTTAGAACTCGATGTCATGGGCAGTGAGGCCACTTCGTCGAGCGTTGATGGTATCATGTAATATGGTAGTTTGGAACGCAACAGAATGGCCAATTGTTCCCTGTTAATAGTCTCCTCTTCACGCATCACCACGTATGCAGCCAGCTGCTGGGTCGTCTTATCAATGGTTACAGCTGCTGATTTTACGCCGTTGAACTTCAGAATGAGACCCTCTATCTCTGATAACTCCACTCTAAATCCCCTGACTTTAACTTGCGTATCAGCTCTGCCAACAAAAATGATCTCTCCATTTTCAGCATATTTTGCTAAGTCTCCAGTTTTATAAAACCTTAACTGATAGCCTGTAAACTTATCAGTTGTGATAAATTTTTCTTCTGTAAGTTCAGGATGATTAAGATAGCCTCTTGCAATGCACTCCCCTCCTATGTAAATTTCACCTTCCCGGTTTGCACTTACCTGATTTAGCTTTTCGTCTATCACCATAACTACATACTGAGGCATGGGTCGCCCGATCGTTACCGGCTGAAGCGGCTCTAAAACTTTGTAGGTTGCAACAACGGACGCTTCGGTTGGCCCATAGGTGTTATAAACCTTTCGTCCATTTCGGCACCAGCGATGGGCTAAATCGGGCGGACAAACCTCGCCTCCAAATACTAATATCTTAAGAGTAGGAATGTCCTCATCAACCATCGATAACAATGTTGGAGCACACGATAAAAAAGTGATATTAAGCCTGGTGATGATGCTTGAAAAACGATCGCCAGATCGCATGATATCGAATGTTCCAACCACCACCGTTGCCCCAACCGAGAATGGAACCCAAATCTCTTCAACGGAGGCATCGAACGATACTGAAAAGCCTTGAAGAGCCCTGTCATTATGACAAATAGGATATATTTCCTGGGCAGAACGTATGAAAGTAACTACATTGCGATGTTCAAGTAAAACACCTTTGGGCATACCGGTTGTGCCCGAAGTATAAATAATGTAGCAGAGGTTTGCAGATGTTACCTTCGAATTTGGAATTCTGTTATCAGGATACCTTTCAATCAGGAAATTATCCTTGTCAATATTAAAGATTTTACGACCGGACAATTTTGAACCTATTCTATCCAAAATCGCATCGGATGATATAAGCAGTAAAGCACTGGAATCTTCCATCACAAAATCGACCCTTTCACCAGGTATTTCCGGATCGAGAGGTATATAAGCACCTCCAGACTTTAAAATTCCCAGCATGGCAATATACACAAATGCTGTTCGGGGTAGCATAATGGCAACCTTCTGATCGGGGCCAATGCCCATTTCACTCAAATAGCGGGCGAGTTGATTTGCTTTTTGTTCAACCTCTAAATAAGTTAACGTTATACCGGTATCCTCTACAGCAATGTTATCTGGAAATCGATCAGCCGATTGCTCAAAAACCTGATGCAGCATCTCTTTTACCCTCATATTTTGATATTCCGGAAGACCTGTCCACTCCATGAAATTTAACCGGGGTATGATTTTTTCAGCTGATTGTAATGACATACTAATCTAATAATTTCATGTGGTTTTTACTTCAATAAATTAACGTATTTTTTTAACAATATTATAAAAAAGCAGAAAATATTCATATATAAAGTTTTCTGAACATTTACCGTGTCAACCGATATACCTTGCCTGGTAAACTGCGTATTATACCGGCAAATTCGAGGTTCAGCAACAAGGCTGAGACTTTGCTTACCGGCATGTTTACCCGCATACTTAACAGATCGATGGGGAACTCGCCTGTTTCACGCAACATATTCACAATCATTTGTTCTTCATTGGAAATATCTACAAAAAGTTCGGTTTGTTTTGGTATAGATGTTTTTAATGGAGAATCCCAGCCAAGGATATATTCAAGATCGTTTACTCCCTCAATGAGCGATGCCTTATTGGTTCTGATGAGCCAGTTACATCCGGTGGAATACTGATCGTTAATACGTCCGGGAAAAGCCATTACATCGCGGTTATAAGATCCTGCTATATCGGCGGTAATAAGCGCTCCGCCTTTAATGGCCGATTCAATCACAATGGTAACATCGGCAAGGCCCGCAATGATCCGGTTTCGCTTTATAAAATTATTCCGGTCGATTACGGAATCGCTAATGAAATCGGTTACCAAAGCTCCCTGTTTGGTAATTTCTTTGGCCGTATTTTTATGAACGGCCGGGTATAGTGATGCCAGCCCGTGACCAAGAACAGCAATGGTTTCAAATCCATTTTTCAAAGCTGCCCTGTGGGCGCAAATATCAATACCATAGGCCAATCCGCTTACAACAATAACTTTGTGGTTATGCGATTTAATATCGTCGAGTAGTTTATTACAGCATTCTTTGCCATAATCAGTGGCATTTCGGGTGCCAACTATGCTGATTACTTTTGCCTGATTAAAATCAACATCTCCTTTGTAGAAAAGAATAATCGGAGAATCCTCACAGTTTTTAAGACGTGCAGGGTAATTTTCGTCCAGATAAAAATGATATCCAATATTATACCGATTGATGAATTCGATCTCTTTGTCAGCTTTCTCTAAAACCTTGTGGTTGATAATCTGCTCGGCCAGATGTTCGCCAATACCGGGAACTTTAAGCAGATTCCTTTTCTTTTCGCGGAAAACAGCTTCAACACCACCTGTGTAGGCAATTAGGTTCTTAGCATTTATGCTTCCTATCCCCGGAATCAGGCTAATACCAATCTTGTATTTCAGAAGATCGTCGGACATGATGCACTGGTTAGTTTGAATTTTTCGGCTCGTATTTTGTGTGTTAACTTCCTGAAACTAAAATAGGCGAAATTTTGATAAGTGATGCAACCTTTGGTAAAAAATAATGTCTTTGTCTTAAAATTGTTAAATCAATTATATTAGTTTGAGAATTAATAAAACATTAAAGAATGAGAAAAATAGTAATTATTGTAGGAGTTTTGGTCATATTTATTTGCAAAAGCAATGCTACTGATATTCGTTATCAAGTAAATGACAACAAAATAGATAAATTATTAGATAATGGTCAGGAAATAACGATTGCTGATGTGAACGCGATAAATTTATTTAATAATATGGGAATTTCAAAAGTTTCGGCGTCAAACCCCAATCCTGTTGTAGCCACTATTTTAGCTATGCCATGGTTGGGTGTTGGGTTATTAGGGATACATCGTTTATACCTGGGAACCGAAACCGGAACATTTTTGGCGTACCTGTTTACCTTAGGTGGATGCGGTATTATAAGCCTTGTGGACTTTATAGTTTTGGCAGTAGGGTTAATTGAAGAAGATGTGAGCCGGTATATTGATAA
>JANXXY010000400.1 GCA_025350365.1 Bacteroidales bacterium
TAATGATTCGAATATGAGCGCTTCATCATTAGTTAAATCGAAAACCTGATATGATATCTCAAGAAGTTTCTTTTCAATAGGTAAATGATAATATGATATTGCCCCCTTAATTCGATTGTCACTTTTTGAAATCAATAGCCATAGCGTGTATAACAGATAATCCTTTTGATGCCTTTTTACAGCAGGAACATATGTTTCCTTTAAAGCCTTTTTAAATTCCCACGAGAAAGCACTTGCCTCATAACTTGCTAATTCGAAATCGGTGCCTTTTTCCATCGAATCAACAAGCAATTCTAACTCAAACAGGTTAAGAGGTTTAATAAAATAGTTTTCTGTTATTATTCGCATAACCTTCTTTTTATTCTAAAAAATTTATTCTGCAAAAGAACTATTTTTTCTAGTATAAAAGTCAAAATAAAAAGCCTTTAAAAAATTCATAAATATAAACCAGTATTTATCATCTTTAATTTTAATTATTGATTACTATATTAATCAACACTTAGGCAAACTTTCAGTAATATTCTAAAAATGAAATACTTAGATATATATTGAAATATTTCTTTATTTCTATGTATTTCAACGTATTACATTTTATAAAAATGCAGAAGTTGAAACTTTACCGAACTATTGTTAAGGATACCTTATATGAGCTCTTTTACAAACGAAGACAATTCGATTCCTCCAAAGTTGCCGGAACTCATAAGCAACAAATTGGTATTGTCGTATTTAAATGTTCTGAGATGATTCATTAATTCCTTCTCGGAAGTAAAAACGATAAGGTTAGGATTGTTGAAGGCAGCCTTTATCCGTTCGCATGTTAATTCGGGTAATTGCTTGTGGCGAAAGGTTTCGGGATTATAATAAACAATGGCCGAAACAATTCCCTCCATTGTTCCGCTATACTGATCAAGAAATTTATCATTCAAACTGCTAAATGTATGAAGCTCAAGGCATGCAATAAGTTTTCGGTTGGGATATTGTTCTCTAAGTGCATTAACTGTAGCCTTTACCTTCGATGGTGCATGGGCAAAATCCAGAAATATGGTTGAGTTTACATTGGTTTTCAATACCTGCATTCGCTTTGCTGCCCCTTTAAATGTTGAGATAGCTTTGTAAAATTCCTGTTCGCCAACTCCTATTTTGCTACAAACTAATTTGGCCGCCGAAATATTTTGAAGGTTATGTTTTCCGAAAACGTTTATCTTAAACAATCCGAATTGATTTATCAGATAAGTAATGTTTTCACGAACCACATGGTTATGTTCGGTATACGAAAGCTTGCAGATACTATTATTGCTTTTATTTACAACTTCTTTAAGTACCTCATCACCCTGATAGTAAAATAAAGTTCCGTTCGTTTCAATCATATTAGCAAAAGTCAAAAACTGTTCCTGGTAAATTTCAAAGGTGGGAAAAACATTAATGTGATCCCATGCAATCCCCGATATAACGGCAATGTGCGGTTTATAAAGATGAAATTTTGGCCTTTTATCCAAAGGAGACGACAAATATTCATCGCCTTCGAAAATAGCAATTGGAGATGATTCAGACAAACTAACCATCGTGTCAAACCCTTCCACGCTGGCTCCCACCATGTAATCAAATTCCTTATTGCATTGTTTTAGAACATGCATAATCATCGAAGTAATGGTTGTTTTTCCATGACTTCCGGCAATAACCACACGTTTTTTGCCTTTGGTTTGTTCATAAAGATATTCAGGATAGGAATAAATTTTGAGCTTCAATTCCCTCGCTTTTTGCAACTCTGGGTTATCTTCACGGGCATGCATTCCTAAAATAACAGCATCAAGATTATTGGTAATTTTTTCAGGAAACCAACCCAATTCTTCAGGTAGCAACCCTTTTTTTTGAAGTCGTGATCTGGATGGTTCAAAAATTTCATCGTCAGATCCGGTTATCTGATATTCTTTATCTTGCAGAGCAATTGCAAGATTATGCATCGCACTTCCGCCAATTGCTATAAGGTGTATTTTCATGATGAAGTCTATCTTTGAGCATTTTCCGGTGTGAAGATAAGCAAATTATGTTCATTATTTCTGCCTAATTATTAATAAGATAGGAGATTTTTAAAGGAATTAAATTTTTTCTAGTTTACTTTTAACTTCTTATTAACAATGCCGAATGTAGATTTGTATTATCTGTAACTTTGCATTCAATTATTGCAATGCAAATATTCACCACAACTATGGCTAAATTTTCTCACCTTCATGTTCATACTCAGTTTTCGCTGCTCGATGGTGCTGCCGACATAAAAAACCTTTATAAAAAAGCAATTAATGATGGAATGCCTGCTCTGGCAATTACTGATCATGGAAACATGTTCGGAGCTTTTGAATTTGTTGCCGAAGCATATAAGCATAAGTTGAATCCCGATGATAAAAACGATAAACGACTGAAAGTTAAACCTATTGTAGGTTGCGAATTTTATCTGGTGGAAGACCGCACCAGACATAGTTTTACCAAAACAGAAAAAGATAAGCGCTTTCATCAGATATTTCTTGCAAAAAATGACGTTGGTTATCGTAATCTTATAAAACTTTGTTCCCTAGGTTATATTGAAGGTTTGTACGGTAAATACCCACGAATTGACAAGCAACTAATTTTAAAATATCACGAAGGACTTATTGCAACTACCTGCTGTTTAGGGGCAAGCGTTCCAAAAGCTATTTTGAAAAAAGGTGAGGATGAGGGTGAAAAAGAGTTTAAATGGTGGCTAGACATTTTTGGAGAAGATTATTACATTGAATTACAACGCCATGGAATTGGCGACCAGGATAAAGTTAATCTGGTTTTACTGAAATTTGCCGAAAAATATAACGTTAAAATTATTGCCAGCAATGATAGCCATTATGTTGATGTTACGGATTATAATGCACATGATATTCTGTTGTGCATCAATACAGGAGAAAAGAAAGGTACACCGGTAGTTAAGGAATACCTTGATGATGATGAGGTTAGCAATAAAAACTCACGATTTGGGTTTTACAACGATCAATTCTATTTTAAAACCACTCAGGAAATGTCGAAATTATTCGCTGACCTTCCTCAGGCCATCGATAATACCAATGACATCGTTGATAAAGTAGAGCTACTCGATTTAAAACGTAGCATAATGCTCCCCAATTTCCCTATTCCACCTGAATTTCTCACACAGGATCAGTATCTGCGGCATCTGACTTTCGAAGGAGCTAAACGCAGATATGGCGAAATAACTTCTGAGATTGAAGACAGGCTTAATTTTGAGCTACAGACTGTTGAAACAATGGGTTTTGCAGGATATTTTCTGATTGTAATGGACTTTATCAAGGCCGGTCGCGACCTTGGAGTTTTTATTGGCCCTGGCCGTGGTTCCGCAGCAGGTTCGGCAGTAGCCTATTGCATAAGCATCACAAATATTGACCCTATCAAGTATAATCTGCTGTTTGAACGATTTTTAAATCCGGACCGTAAGAGCTTACCCGATATTGATACTGACTTTGATGATGAAGGACGTCAGAAGGTAATTGAATATGTGGCGCAGAAATATGGACGTAATCAGGTAGCTCAAATTATTACTTATGGTACCATGGCCGCCAAAATGAGTATCAAGGATGTTGCCCGGGTACTTGATCTTCCGCTGAATGAAAGTAATGAATTGGCTAAACTGGTACCGGAAAGTCCGGGGATTGACCTGAAACGAATATTCGATGCCCCCCTTGACGGTGACAAAAGCCTTAAGGAAAAAGAAGGTCTGAACCCGGACGAAATAGTGAACGTTAAACGCCTGCGCGAAATTATTAAAGGAAACGATCTTCCAGCCCAGGTTTTGCGGGCTGCCCGGTTGCTCGAAGGTTCCGTGCGAAATACCGGAGTTCATGCTGCAGGTATCATCATTGCACCCAGCGATCTTACCGACATAGTGCCTATGGCAACGGCCAAAGATTCGGAACTGTTAGTAACTCAGTTTGAAGGCAAGGTAATTGAAGAAGCCGGGGTTATAAAGATGGATTTCCTGGGGTTGAAAACTCTTACCATTATCAAAGGGGCTTTGAGGTTAATTAAACTCAATTATGGAATTGAAATTGATATTGACACGATACCACTCGACGATGCCGCAACGTTTGATTTATATCAAAAAGGTGAAACAAATGGCACTTTCCAATTTGAAAGTCCCGGGATGCAAAAATACCTTCGCGAACTTAAACCCGATAAGTTCGACGACCTTATAGCTATGAATGCACTGTATCGTCCGGGACCGATCGAATATATCCCCAACTTTATTGCCCGAAAACATGGTAGAGAAGCTGTTACCTACGATGTGCCCGATATGGAGGAATACCTGAAGGACACTTATGGTATTACGGTTTACCAGGAGCAGGTGATGTTGCTTTCGCAGAAACTTGCCGGATTTACGAAAGGGGATGCAGATATTTTGCGTAAAGCAATGGGGAAAAAGGACAAGAAAACGCTTGATAAACTGAAACCTCAGTTTATTGAAAACGCCAACAAAAAGGGACATGATCCCCTGAAGCTCGAAAAAATATGGACCGACTGGGAAGCTTTTGCATCTTATGCTTTCAATAAATCGCATTCCACGTGTTATGGGTTTGTAGCTTATCAAACGGCCTATCTTAAAGCACATTATCCTGCCGAATACATGGCCTCGGTGCTAAACAATGCCAGCAATATCGAAAAAATCACTTTTTTCATGGACGAGTGTAAACGTATGGGGCGTCAAGTACTAGGTCCAGATGTTAACGAGAGTTACATGGCCTTTACTGTGAATAAACAAGGTAACATTCGTTTCGGTTTAGGCGCCATCAAAGGAGTAGGAGAGGGAGCCGTAATTGCTATTATTGATGAACGTGATAAGAATGGCCCATTTACCGATGTGTATAACTTTGTGGAGCGCGTCAATTTATCGTCGGTTAATCGCAAAAGTTTTGAAAATATTGTTGTGGCAGGCGCTATTGACGGTTTTGGAATTCGCCGCTCTCAATTTTTTGCGAATGACGACAAGGGAATTAGTTTTCTGGAAAATATGATACGATATGGCACCAAATTAAAAAATGATAAAGCCAGCACAGCCAATACGTTATTTGGCGGAATGGGCGGCAATATGCAGGTTGATGTTTCCAAACCCGATGCGCCAAATTGTGAGGATTGGAACAATCTGGAAAAGCTGAATAAAGAAAAGGAACTGGTGGGTATATATCTTTCGGCTCATCCTCTTGATAGTTATAGGATAGAAATAGACCATTTTAGTTCTAATACCCTATCTGAATTAAAACACCTGCCTGAATTAAATGGTCGCGATATTTCGTTTGCCGGAATCATCACAGAGGTTCGTTCGGGTATAACCAAAACCAATAAACCTTATGGTTCTATAACTATTGAAGATTATACTGATTCGCACAAAATAATGTTTTTTTCAAACGATTGGGTCGACTACAGCAAATATTGTATTCTGGGTTATGCCCTTTATTTTAAAGCGAAAGTTCAGCCCCGGCCTTTTGGTGACAATGAACTCGAAATTAAGATGAAATCGATTAATATGCTTGCTAATATAAGGGAGGAAATGGTAAAAAGCATCTCTATCGTAGTTCCGGTTCAATTGGTTACCGACGAATTGATAACTGAGCTTAAAGCGCATACTGACAATTCCAAAGGGAAAGTAGAGCTTAAATTCAAAATTATTGACAGAGACGAAAACATGGCTGTAGACATGCACTCACGTGGACAGCGAATTGATTTAACCGACGAATTACTTACTTATTTAAAGATGCGGGAAGAGATTGATTTTAAATTAAATTAATGTTATCAATAGTTCGATAGTTTTTCAACTTCTGCATTTTTATAAAATGTAATACGTTGAAATACATAGAAATAAAGAAATATTTCAAAATACATCTAAGTATTTCATTTTAAGAATATTGCTGAAAATTTACCGAAGTATTAGGTTATAATACTTCGGTATTTTTTAAGATACTGATAATGAGTGAAAAATTAAAAATTGAAATTAATCGTAACTAATTATTAACCAATTATCGAATTTCAAATTTTACGAAGTGTTGTGTTATTAACGTAACAATAAATCATTCTTTTAAGCTCGGTTATACTATCAATGATATTAAAATACCCCCTGATATTATCCAAATAACATTCACTTCTCGCACCAGCAATACGAAAGCAACCAGTGTGAATAATATATTGATGAGATTCCACTGAATACCAATGGTAAAGCGGTATGTAATTATAGTAAGGAGCCCCACGAATGAGCAAAGAACTCCATTTATTACCTTATTAAATTGAGGATAAGTCCTAAGCTTGTCGAAAAAGGGTATGATGCCCATCAGGATAAGGAACGACGGGGTAAACACACAAAACGTGGCAAGTATACTTCCTAAAACACCCAAGTGCATGTATCCAAAAAACGTGGCAGCGATAATGATTGAGCCTGGGGTTACCTGACCCAGAATAACCCCATCCATGAATGTTTTTTCGTCAAACCATCCGAATAAGTCCACCAACTCGTGGTACATAATAGGCATCGCGGCCAAGCCTCCGCCAAACGAAAAAAGATCAATACGCAACATAATGGTCGCAAGTGTAAAATATTCTTTATTCACAAAGAATAAGATAACTGCAAAAGCAACCACTATCAGCAATAATAATAGAAAAAATCGGAAGGTTCGTATTCTAACTCTTTTTTCAGGTTGAAAGATAATCTTTTTGGAGAATGCCAAACCTAATAAACCAGAAATAACTAGCACCAGAGCCGGATGCAATTTGGTAAGAAATAGTGCGGACGCAATAATTGCAATTGCCCAATCATTGGTATTGTGAAGATTTTTCTTTCCGAAGATATATACTGCGTTAGCAACTATAGCTATAATAATTACCCTTAACCCACTTAACACCAATTCAACCCCGGTAATGTTTTTAGAATGCTTATAAAGAACCGAAAGAATGAACATGATAATGAAAGCCGGAAAACCAAACGCAATAAAGGTTACCACAGCTCCACGTATACCCTTTAATTTTAAGCCAATATATGCTGCCAACTGCATTACAATGGCTCCTGGAATAACTTGACATAGTGCAAGTCCCGAATCGAAAGTGTTTGCGTCAAGCCATTGTTTTTTATCCACTACATATTTTCGGATATGCGCTGTCATGGCAAGGCCACCAAAGGCAGTAAGCCCGATCCAAAAGAACGAAACAAACAAATCGGTATAAGAAGGATTTTCTTTTTGTTGCATACGAAGGGTTATGACAACATAATAATACATAAGAATTCGCACATTACAAAATATGACTTTTGTAAGGCTTCTCCTTTGTCAGACCGAAGAGACCCTAAAGACTATCAAATGAAGCTATTTCAAAAGTTCAATAACCCTTTTTAATTTTTCGGTTACCTCATTGGCCAGTGGCTCTAAAGCCGGATTTTTAATTGCCATCATTGAGGCGATAGGATTGACGGCTGATATTTCGATGGTTTCATCTTCTCTATCAATTACAAGGATATTGCAAGGTAACATTACGCCTATTTTTTCTTCCGCTTGCAAAGCTTTATAAGCAAATGCAGGGTTGCATGCTCCCAAAATGTGGTATTTTTTGAAATCGACACCCAATTTTTCCTTTAACTTCGATTGCATATCAATTTCAGTTAATATTCCAAACCCTTCCGTTTTAAGGGCTTCAATAACTTTAGCTTTGGCATCGTCAAAATTAGTATGTAAAATTTTACTAAAAAAATATTCCATTGGCTTAATATAATACTTCGGTATATTTTTCAACTTATGCATTTATAAAATGTAATACGTT
>JANXXY010000437.1 GCA_025350365.1 Bacteroidales bacterium
TCGGATACCCAGAGAAAAAATGGAGTGGAAGGTTAATACGAATCTACGCACAAGACCATTGGAATTACACGGTTAGCCTGCGAACCGCTCAGAAATGGCTGGCTATGGCAAAATGATTTTTTTTCATGCGTTTGCCCTGCACTATTGGACACTATTTTACTTTCTGTGAGATCATTTCTTCCATATGTGTCATTTACCAAAAGATAAAAAGAAGAATCATCTCATTCGATTGTGGTTTGACCAAAATTTCTATCTTTATAGAAGAAAAACCAACTTTGAAACAGGATACCAAAAACCAGCAATGATTGTATGGAAAAGTTTCATGATAATCAATTTGTCAAACGATTTGCCAGGCTTGTTCAGCAAAACAAGGACTTAACCCAGGAACTCAGAAAGCTTCGTGAGAAGTATAATGAACTGATACATAAGAGCGAAGAATACGAACAGATTGTTAGCAAATACGCACAATATTCTGAAGTTAAGGAAGTATTGTCGTCCGACCGGCCGCAATCCTTAAAGTTTAATATGGCTACGGTGCTTTATGGCGAATTACATGGTTTTTCAGGCATCACCCCCGATATGGACACAGAAGCCCTTATGGATCAACTCGACCAATTATATATAAAATTTGACCAAATCATTCGAAAATATCCGATTGCCAAAATAAAGACCATAGGCGATTCGTACATGTGCGCGGGGGGCATTCCTGATAAAAATATCACTAATCCGGTAGAGGTAATATTGGCTGCAATGCAAATGCTTCAAACAGTAAATACTTTCAATAATTCAACAAAACCTATCTGGGAAATTCGCCTTGCGGTGCATACCGGACCAGTATCCGCTTCAATAACCGGAAAACAGCGCGTTACTTACGACATCAAGGGCGATACTGTTAACATCGCAAGCCGCATGGAGTCATCGGGAAAAAATGGAGAACTATTAATTTCGGTAATGACTTACGAGCTAATCAAGGAAATATTCACTTGCGAATATTATGGCACGCTCCCTGTAAAATACAAAGGAGCCCTCGATATTTATTCCGTTACAGGCATTAAATCCGAATTGTCCGAAGATGGTTTGGGAATGATCCCCAACCAAAACTTTAACACTAAATTTGCACTACTTCAGTTTTACGATATTCAGGAATTAGTATTCGATAAACTGGAACAGGAACTTCCCGGGGATTTGCATTACCATAACCTGAAACATACGGTAGATGTAGTGACTGAGGTGGAATTAATAGGTTGGGCAGAAGGTCTGGAAGATAGTGAGATGTTAATACTTAAAACCGCTGCCTTATTTCACGATTGTGGACATACTATTGACTATGATAATCACGAATATCATGGAACCGTTATTGCCAGAGAAATGCTTCCAAAATTTAATTACAGCAAGGAACAGATTGATAGAATCTGTGAAATAATCATGTCAACAAAGTTGCCACCCAACCCCCAAAACCTACTTGAATCGATTATTTGCGATGCCGATCTCGATTATTTTGGTCGAACCGACTTCATTCCGGTTTCCAATACTCTTTTTGAAGAATTGAAAGTGCGAAACAAAATTGCATCATTCAATGATTGGAACAAACTACAATTATCATTTATCTCTGGCCACCAGTATTTTACTCACACGGCACGAAAATTGAGAGAAGTTAATAAACAAAATCAGATCGAACGTATTCGTCAACTAATAACATAATCAGTCACAAGCAGCTGGAATATGCATACTTGTAAATATATCATTCATAGCATTATAATTCATTCACAAAATCAATAACATCTTTGGCAAAACTATTCCATGACAGGGAATCTTTCATAGATCGAATTCCAGCAATAAGCTGATCCGACAATCTTTTGTTAAAAAACTCCTGAATGCTATAAGCCACAGTATCAGGTTCGCATTCATTAACAATCAATCCGGTTTGCATGTGTTTTATCGATTCTTTTAGTCCGCCAACATCTGTGGCAATTACCGGAACATCAAAGTGATACGCTATGGAGGTTATACCGCTTTGCGTAGCCGTTCTATATGGCAATACACATACATCAGCCGCCGAAAAAAACAAAGGAACCTGATCGTCGGCAATATAATCGTTAAATACAAATACCCGATTTCGCTTACTAATGGAATTAATCAATGTTTGGTATTTCTCGAAACTGCCATAGCTCTCTCCCGCAATCAGCAACTGATAAGAATCATCAAGTTGATCGAAAGCTTTGATAAGAACATCCAGTCCTTTATAATCGCGAATAAATCCAAAGAAAAGCAATGTTTTTTTATCAGAAGCAAGTCCTAATCGGCTTTTAGCTTCAGAAGCATTCAGTTTTTTACCAAAATGGTTGTAAAGAGGATGATCTTTGCGAAGACAGCGGGCATTGGGTGAAAGAGTAAGTAAATCATGCTTTACGGCATCGCTCATAGCCACAAAGCCATCATTCTGTTTTAAAAAGTAGTTCGAAAACATACTGTCAAAAAAACGACTCTCGTGGGGTAATACATTATCAAGTATAGTAACCACTTTGGTATGTTTTGGCATCAGCCGGGCAACGGTTCCCAATGATGGCCCGAAAAAGGACATCCAATATTTCATAATTAGTAAATCAGGGTCAAAAGCCTTAATTTTTCTGGCCGCCGAGAAATATGAAAAAGGATTTACCGAATCAAGAACTGCCAGGCTGGGAATCGATTGAGCCTTTTCGTCGTTTGTAACATATTGGGTTTTTCCGGGAAACAAAATGTCGGGATATTGGCGTGAAAAAGTGAATGCCTTTACCTGATGTTCTTGTTCAAACTCCTTGTACAATGATGCATTGAACTGGGCAATACCGCCACGAAAAGGAAAAAATGTAGATAGATAGGCAATACGCATTAGTTGGCAAATGGATTAATTGATAATTGAAATGGTTAATTTTTAATGGTTAATTTATTACAATTCACTAATGATACAATAGATTCGTTCACTTTTTCAACCGTAATATCGTGCATACAACTTAATTCCCGTTTACAGGTATTGCCGTAGTAACAATCGCAACCGGTTGACGGCTCTAAAATTACCCCGTTGTTGTACAAATAAAATTCATTGCGGTTAAAAATATTGTTCATCAAAACCAGCGGTACTTTAAGTGCCGTTACAATGTGCATCATCATTGATACTTGGGTTACAACCACATCGCAATTAGATGTTAATGCAATAAATTCCGTTAATGAAAAAAATCCGGGATAATAGGCGTCACATAATTCAACCAATAACCGATTGTTTTCATCCTCAGCCTCTCCGCCAAGTAAAACAGGAAAATAGCCTTCACCCTTAAGTTGGTGTACCAATTCAATCCAATATTCGTTTGGCCATAAACGTGTTGTCCAACGTTTACCACACCCGGTGTTAAGCCCGATAATAGGTTTCCCATCCGAAAATTTGCGTAGAGACTTCCATTTATTTGCCATAACGCGATCTACCTCCAGTAAATAAGGTTCATCATTAAATTGAAAATGACAAATTTCACTCCATTGTCAATTGTCAATTGTCAATT
>JANXXY010000194.1 GCA_025350365.1 Bacteroidales bacterium
TTTTTTGTCGAAAAAAGTAACCAAAACTTAACGAAGTGATCTCTTGAACACCTATAAAAATAAACATGAGGTGAATAAACTCTGACCGGCGGAACTCATTCCGTCTCGTTCCTAGACTTCATTCAAACAGCCGCCAATCAATATATGGAGTTTTTATTTGACGCTTCGCGACCTGTCCTATTCATAATTCATTTGTGCATTCTGGGCGTGTTTTACTTTGTTTAAATCTAACAAAATTTAGGGGTCATTTACAAAATCTACGAATAAACAGGTCGCTCCTGGAGGAGCTTAATAAGCTGCATTTGCTATCAACTCTGCAAACAGGTCGACACTATGCCGCTATTTTCAATGAAATCTGAAACGGAGATTTTGTCGTACACCTATTATGTGCTATACAATATATTATAAAAACATTATTCGTCTCAAATTTTCCTTATTGACCCCCTGGAATTGCCTCAATAAGCTTTACCGTATATTCGCTTTTTGGAGCTTTAAAAATATCATCGGTATTACCTTGTTCCACAATCCGGCCATCTTTAAGAACAATCAACCGATCCGACATATAGCGTACCGTATTCAAATCATGCGATATAAAAATATAGGTAAGATTTAATGTCTTTTTCAGGTTGTTTAAAAGATTTAAAATCTGTGCTTGAATTGATACATCCAATGCCGATACCGATTCGTCGAGAATAAGAAGCTCAGGTTCAACTGCCAGAGCACGTGCAATTCCAATACGCTGCCGTTGACCGCCTGAAAATTGATGCGGATACCTGCTGTAATGTTCCCCGCTGAGATTTACCTGCTTAAGAAGTTGCATAACCCTTTTCTTACGTTCTGCCGATGATTTACATAAATTATGAACTATTAATGGTTCAGCAATCATCTCGCCTACGGTAATTTTTGGATTAAGCGATGAATAGGGATCCTGAAAAATAATCTGAACTTTTTTTCTGAAATTTTGCAATTCCTTTTTTTCCAAATGGTTTGTCAACTTACCATTAAAAAAGATTTCTCCCGTTTCCGTTTCAATAAGTTTCATAATTGCACGGCCAATCGTTGTTTTGCCTGAACCTGATTCTCCAACTAAGCCCAATGTTTCTCCCTTAAAAACATCAATATTAATGTGATGCAGAATTTGATTTTTACTGCTTTTGTTAAAAATACCTGCTGAATTCCGGAAAGCAACTTCCATATTTTGGATGGAGAGTAATACCCGTTGTTTTGGTGTATTTATTTCGGTGAGGCTTGAATTATTAGCTATTGCTATTTTTGCATCCTGAAAATTTGAATTATAGTTTGTATTTTGACTATTAAAATCTTCTAACGTCATTAATCGTTCACCTTTTTTATGCACTGCCGACCGACATGCTAGCAAACCTCGCGTATATGCGTGCTTTGCATCCGAAAGTATTTGTTTTACCTCGCCCTGTTCTACAATTTCGCCTTTGTAAAACACCAAAATTCGTTGTGCTATCCCGGCAACTACGCTAACATCGTGGGTAATAAACAGGATGCTCATCCCTAAATCGGCCTGAAGTTCTTTCAACAGATCAAGTATCGATTTCTGAACCGTAACATCAAGAGCCGTTGTAGGTTCATCGCAAATTAACAAACGAGGATTGCACGATATGGCCATTGCAATCATCACACGCTGCTTTTGACCACCCGACAACTGATGCGGATAGCTGTTGAAAATACGCTGAGGCTCGGGGAGTTTTACTTTATTAAATAATTCGAAAACCTGATCCCTGGCTTCAGTGCGTCTCAAGTTGGTTTTGTGCCTTACAATAGTCTCCAAAACCTGATCACCACAAGTAAAAACAGGGTTTAATGATGTCATTGGTTCCTGAAAAACCATCGCAATTTCAGTTCCACGGATGGATTGAAGTTCTTTTGTGTGAAGTTGAACCAGATCCTTTTCAATGCCTTCTTTGGAGGTGAAAAAAATATTCCCGCCAGTAATAGATAGAGATGGGGGTAATAACTGAAGAATAGAGAGAACTGAAATAGATTTCCCTGAGCCTGATTCACCAAGTATTCCGAGGGTTTCTCCGGCATCAACAGAAAAATTCAGGTTTTTACAGATGGGGAACTGCTTATTATTCTGAAAAGAATCGACGCACAGATTGTTGACGCGCAGAAGCATAGGCTATTTAAATAAATTCTGAAACAAATGTTCAACCTTGCCAATAGGAACAATTTCAATTTTGAATTTCTGAGACGAAAGCCCAGCTTTATTCGCCTTCGCGATAAATATTTTGGAGAAGCCAAGTTTTTCAGCTTCCTTAATTCGTTGCTCCACACGGTTTACTGGTCTAATTTCTCCCGAAAGGCCCACTTCTCCAGCAAAGCTGAATTTATGATTAATGTATATATCGAGATTGGACGATAAGATGGATGTGATGACAGGCAAATCGATGGCAGGGTCGTCTACCTTAATACCTCCTGTGATATTGAGGAAAACGTCTTTTGCCGCCAGTTTAAAACCAGCCCGTTTTTCGAGAACTGCTAACAGCATGTTTAACCGCCGGGAATCAAAGCCGGTTGACGAACGCTGTGGCATTCCATATGCTGCAGTACTTACGAGCGATTGAACTTCGATAAGAAAAGGACGAATACCATCGAGTGTTGCAGCAATACTGATGCCGCTGAGCTTCTCTTCGTTAGATGATATTAATATTTCCGAAGGATTCGTTATTTCTTTCAAACCTTCGGTTCGCATCTCAAAAATTCCCAACTCATTGGTGGACCCAAATCTGTTTTTACTCGAACGTAGAATTCGGTAAATATGATTATTATCGCCTTCGAACTGCAATACCACATCCACAATATGTTCAAGTGCTTTTGGGCCAGCCAAATAACCTTCTTTGGTGATGTGTCCGATGAGGATAATTGTGGTTTGTGTGGTTTTGGCAACCTTCAGAAGCGCTGTGGTGCATTCGCGTATCTGAGAAACACTTCCGGTAGCCGATTCAAGATTTTCTGCCGAAATAGTTTGAATTGAATCGATGATTACGATATCGGGTTGCTCGGTTTGGCAATGACTTAATATATTTTCAAGTGATGTTTCGTTGGCAAACAGACAGTTGCTGTTGGCAGGATTAATGCGTTCAGCCCGAAGTTTTATCTGCTGAAGACTTTCTTCTCCGGAAATATAAAGAATTTTCTGGTCATTCAGATGAAGCGCCAGTTGTAATGCCAATGTTGACTTTCCAATGCCGGGTTCGCCGCCAAGCAGAATTAACGAACCCTTAACCAACCCTCCGCCAAGAACACGGTTTAATTCACTTATTTTTGTATCAACCCGCGTGTCTTTATTCGCCGTAACCTCTCCTAAACTCACCGGACGGGCTATTCCACGCGGTGTTGGAAGTATAGTTCTGGACGAAACTTTCTGAACAGTTTCTTCTACAAATGTGTTCCACGATCCGCAGGACGGACAGCGACCAAGCCATTTGGCTGACTCGGCACCACAGTTTTGGCAACTATAAACAGTTTTATCTTTTGCCATGCAGCTAAATGCTCATACGCTCAATAATGTTCGAAGTAGATTGACCCTCCACCAACTCGATAGAAACCACCGCACCACCTCTTCCGGTAACAATGTCGTAACCAACAATATCCGCGGGCTTATAGTCGCCACCTTTCACTAAAATGTCCGGCTGTATCAGTTTAATCAGTTCATAGGGTGTATCTTCATCAAACAAAACAACCTTTGATACAAAACTAAAGGAAGCCAGCACCAATGCCCGCGTATTTTCGTCCTGTACCGGTCGCGCTAAACCTTTCAAACGTTTTACCGATGCGTCGGTATTTAAACCAATAATCAGTTGATCGCCATGAGAGGCTGCTTTGGCAAGATATTCAACATGTCCGCGGTGAATGATGTCGAAGCAGCCATTTGTGAAAACAATTTTCTGGTTTTTAAAATTCCAAATAGCCAACATATTACCGAGTTCAGATCGGTCGAGTACTACTTTAGATTGAATAAAACTTAAATGATCCATAAGGGGTATGAATTAATGAGTTACACGATACGATTTGTTTTTGAATCAGGGAATACAATGGTAGGCTTAAACTTTTTAGCTTCTTCAAAATCCATGGAAGCGAAGGACATGATGATAACTACATCGCCAACAGCCACCTTTCTGGCTGCCGGGCCATTTAAACAAATCACCCCTGATCCGCGTGTGCCTTTTATGACATAAGTTTCCAATCGTTCACCGTTATTTATAACTACAATCTGCACTTTTTCATTTTCGATAATACCGGCGGCATCCATCAAATTTTCGTCAATGGTAACGCTTCCGGCATAATTTAGGTTCGCCTCCGTTACAGTAACCCGATGTATTTTTGATTTTAAAATTTCAATGTTCATCTCAATAGTTTATGAATTATACCTGATATTATCAATCAGTCTTATGTTGCCAACCTTAACAGCGATGCAACCCACCTTATCATTATGCTCGTCCCATGAATGTATTGGTATAAGGTGAACATCGTCAACAATTTCGAAATATTCAACATTCAGTTCTACATTTTTATTGATCCTTTCGATAACCCAGGCTATTAATTGATCGATGGTAAGTGTTCGGTTTAACTTTTTACTCTCGAACAAAGTTTGCGATATCAAAACCGAACTATTTCGTTGGGCTGGTGTAAGTCTCATGTTTCTTGAGCTCATGGCCAATTTCAAGGTTAAGGGACGTAATAACGCCTAGTTTAATACGAGTTCCCATTTGTTACCCTCACAGTATCTATATATAAAACGATCAGCGGATATTATACCACGCAGAA
>JANXXY010000438.1 GCA_025350365.1 Bacteroidales bacterium
TCCAAACAAATGTCGCAAGTAACTAAGACAATACCTTGTATGTGGAAATCAAATTCCAACATGGAGGGTTTTTTATCAAGAGTTACTTTCGCCTCTATCTTACCTTTATGTATTTCACTACCTTCAAAATCATCAAAGAACTTATCGTCGATTTCGAAGATGAAATCGTGTTTCCCTATGCTAAGACCCTTAAATGGGATGACAAACTGACGATTAGACTTCACGTTACAAAATTTTCGAGCAGCAAAAGTATAAATTTAAATCTTAATATAAAAAGAAAAATAAACGGAATTTTTTTTACTACATTTGCAACCCGATTTTTTTAAAGGTAAATATGCAAAACATCAGAAATATCGCAATTATTGCGCACGTAGATCACGGAAAGACAACATTAGTTGATAAAATGCTGATGATGGGTAATCTCTTTAAGGAGCATGAAACTCCCGGAGATCTTATCATGGACAGCAATGAATTAGAAAGAGAAAGAGGTATCACCATTCTGGCAAAGAATGTTTCGGTATATTATAAAGGTGTAAAGATCAATATTATTGATACACCCGGACACGCTGACTTCGGAGGCGAAGTTGAGCGAGTATTAAATATGACCGATGGTGTTCTGCTTCTGGTGGATGCATTTGAAGGAACGATGCCGCAGACACGGTTTGTACTTCAAAAAGCTCTGCAACTCGGACTGAAACCCATTGTAGTCATCAATAAAGTAGACAAGGCCAACTGCAGACCCGAAGAAATTCAGGAAGAGGTATTCGAATTGATGTTTAACCTTGATGGTACCGAAGATCAATTGAATTTCCCAACAATTTATGGCTCGGCCAAACAAGGCTGGATGTCAGCAGACTGGAAAAAACCATCGAAAGATATTTCACCGTTATTTGATTGTATTCTCAAAAATATTCCAGCACCGCAAGCTCTTAAGGGAACACCACAGATGCTCATTACTTCTCTTGAATATTCGTCATATGTTGGACGGGTTGCTATTGGTAGAGTACATCGTGGCGAACTGAAAGAAAATATGATGGTTTCACTTGTAAAACGTGACCTGTCAGTTACAAGAACCCGTATAAAAGAACTTTTGGTTTTTGAAGGCTTTGCCAAAAAGAAAGTCCCATCAGTAAGTTCTGGTGAAATTTGTGCCTTGGTAGGTATAGAGGGTTTTAATATTGGTGATTCCATTTGCGACATAGAGAATCCTGAGCCTTTGGAAACCATTTCCATCGATGAACCAACCATGAGCATGGTATTTACAATTAATAACTCCCCTTTTTATGGTCGCGATGGCAAGTATGTTACCTCACGCCACATCAAAGACCGGCTTGACAGGGAACTTGAAAAAAATGTAGCCTTACGACTTGAACTAACTGATTCAGCTGATGCATTTACAGTTTTTGGACGTGGCGTACTCCACTTATCAATATTAATTGAAACGATGCGCCGTGAAGGTTACGAACTTCAGGTTGGTCAGCCAAAAGTTATTATCAGAGATATTGCAGCAGAAAAATGTGAACCAATTGAAATTCTATCGATCGATATGCCTGAAGAAACATCAGGGAAAGCAATTGAATTAGTTTCCAAGCGCAAAGGAGAACTACTAAAAATGGAACGTAAAGGGGATCGGATTCATTTGGAATTTAATATTCCTTCACGCGGAATTATTGGTCTTCGTAATCAAGTATTGACCGCTACTGCCGGAGAAGCTATTATGACACATCGTTTTTTGGAATATGCTCCATGGAAAGGCGAAATTGAAAAGCGAATCAATGGTTCACTTATTGCCATCGAAACCGGAGAATCAATTGCCTATGCCCTGCATAAACTTCAGGATCGTGGAAAATATTTTGTAGATCCGGGTGAAGAAATATATTCCGGGCAAGTAGTTGGAGAACACACCCGATCGGGCGATTTAGGTCTGAATATCACCAAAACCAAAAAGCTTACCAATATGCGTGCAACTGGGTCGGACGAGAAAATGAAAATTGCACCGGCCATTAAATTTTCACTTGAGGAAGCCTTAGAATATATTCAGGAAGACGAATATGTAGAAGTGACACCAAAATTTATACGATTAAGGAAAATTCTTTTGAACGAAAATGATCGTAAACGTTACAATAATTCTTCAAACAGTTAGTTAGAAATTACCTTATCAACGGACTCAACTAATGCATCAACAAAATAATCTACTTTTGGGATGTATTTGGTGGCACCGTTTTTAATAAATTCCCTTACAAGAGTAACGTCGTCCTGCGATGATAGAATAATTACAGGAACGTCGTTATTCCTTTTTTTTAGTTCAATTAAGGTATCAAGCCCTGTCATGCTCTCACTTCCTTGTAAATAAAACAAATGATCCAAAACAATAAGGTCAGGATTCATTTCCAAATTTTCTAAGCAATCTTCACCAGAAAAAAAAGTTTTTACTTCATATCCTTCTTTGCTTTTGAAAGTATATTCCAAAAGATTTAGGATAATTCTGTCATCATCTACAATAAATATCAATTTATCATCCATAAGTAAGGCTTCATTTCAAATGAAAATTTAATACCTTGAAATATTTTTTTTCATACCGTTTTACGAGGAAATTTAAAAAATGTTCCAAAATAATAAATTACTTTCAAAAATTTGTCAACTATTTTATTGTATTGATTGCAAGCTGTTTCTATAAAAAAAGATATTAGTAAAATTAAAAAAAACTTAGTGTCATAAATTTAATAAGATCATACCCGATTTATTATTAATTGATAATTACAATATTTATTTTTAAGGAAAACGATCATTCAGAGTATATTGCTTATTTTATTATTCACAATACCAATCGAAAATTGTGCCAAAACTTGGTTTTTTTGCAGCGCGTATAATAATATTTCTACTTTTATATTTTTTACTTTTCACATGCAATACGATATTATAATAATTGGAGGAGGCATAGTAGGGCTTGCCACTGCATTAAAAATAAAAGAAACAAGGCCTCAACTGAAAATTGCTTTACTGGAAAAGGAAAATGGCCTAGCCAAACACCAAACCGGGAATAATAGTGGTGTAATTCACTCGGGAATTTACTATAAACCCGGTAGTCTAAAAGCCTTAAATTGTATTTCAGGCTACTCAGAACTTTTGAAATTCTGCAATAAAGAAAATATTCCGTATGAATTATGCGGAAAAATAATAGTTGCCACTCAACAGGATGAATTACCTCGTTTAGAAAGCCTTTATCAGCGTGGATTACAAAATGGACTTACTGAAATTCGTAAAATAAATAGTAATGAAGTAAAAGAATTTGAAACTTATACAAGTGGAATTGGAGGTCTGTGGGTACCATATACAGGTATTATCGATTATAAAGAGGTGAGCGAAAAATATGCTGAAATTTTTGTAAATCGTTATCAAGGTGAAATTTTTCTTGAACAAAAGGTAATTGACATCAATACAAGCAATAATTCCTGCGAAGTAATTACGAGGGATAAAACTTTCAAAACACGTTTAGTTATAAATACAGCTGGCTTATATTCTGATAAAATTGCCCTGTTGACCAGAAAAATCGATGTGCGAATTATTCCTTTTCGCGGAGAATACTTCGAATTAAAAAAAGAAAAGCAATATTTAGTAAAAAATCTTATTTATCCTGTTCCCGATCCGGCATTTCCATTTTTAGGTGTTCATTTCACACGACGTTTAAAAGGCGGAATTGAAGCAGGTCCCAACGCTGTTTTTGCGTTTAAAAAGGAAGGCTACACGAAATCTGATATTAGTTTGAGAGAATCGTTCGATTCTCTCTCCTGGCCAGGGTTTCAAAAAGTTATGTTTAAATATTGGCAAACCGGCTTGGGTGAATATTATCGAAGCTTTAATAAATCGGCATTTACAAAATCATTACAACGATTAATTCCCCAACTTCAAAAAGAAGATTTAATTATCGGTGGAGCAGGTGTCAGAGCCCAGGCATGCACGAGGGATGGCGCTCTAATCGATGATTTTTTAATCTTTGAAGATCCTCATATAATTAATGTATTAAATGCACCATCACCTGCGGCAACAGCATCGCTGGCAATTGGGAAGGCCATCTCCGATATGGCTTTGAATAGATTTTAGGATAGAGATTCTTTTTCGTGCAACGTAAATGGTAATCGCAGAACAGCCTTAAAATCTTTGCCTAAATCTTGCATAAGTTCATCACCCGTTTCAAAATACCAATTAATATTAATAGTATGACCATTTTCATAAATATGTTCAAAAAGTGTAAAAATGGCCATCAAAGACCGATTAGTACTACTATTAGCATATTCCAAAAGGATATTAATTTCAGTAATAGTATCCGGGTTTTTAGCGTATTCCCCAATAAATTTAAATAATGGTTCAAAAAACGAAATCGCATTTTCAGGTATTGATCGACCTGAAATTACCAATACGCCATCTTCAAATTTTACAAAAGGAGTATTTGATGCTTTTTGAATTAAAATATTCATTAAATCATTTTGTTAAATAAATCAGCAATGAAATTTTGGTTTAAATTAAAAAAAAATCTTATTCATACGCAACCTTTTGGCAAAATTAACATCTAAGATGTCAAGTGGGCAAATTATCATTAAAAACAAAAAGTTGGCAATAGTTTGTTAATCTTTATTATATTTGATTTTGATATCGAAAAACGTGTTAAATGAAGAAACATAATTGTAATTTGATTAGAAAATTTCATCTGAATGTAACATCTATTAAAGAACTTCGTAAAATCAAAACTTTAGTTTTAAATTAATAGAATAGAATTTAATAAAAATTTATAAGATGCAAATTATAATATATTTACCAATAATTGGTTTTTATATCAATGCTTATTCTAACGTTATTTAGTATATTAATGCTTGTAATTTTCAATAAATGAATTTTATGATTAACCTCAATTCAAACTCAGTTATTTTAAAAACGATTCGGTTTTTCAAATCCACAACTCCCACTTGGATTATTTTTAACATCGACTTATTTGTATGCGCTGCTTCGCTCTTTTTAGCCTTTCTGTTGCGCTTTAATTTTTCAATTCCTCCTGAGTTTACTCAAAATTATACACTAATTCTTTTATTGGTATTAGGAATACGTGCCATTTTCTTCTTTTTCGGTAAAACATATGCTATGATAGTTAGGCATACGGGGTTACGTGATTTAACAAAATTGATTTTAGTAGTATTAGCAGGTAGTTTAACCATTGGTATACTAGATTATTTTACTTATAAATTTGACAATAGCAGGTTACTAATTCCTTTTTCAGTTATTATTATTGATTTCTTTATAGCGGCATACCTCATGACTGCTTCCAGGTTAATAATAAAATTTTTCTTTATTGAATTCCGAAATAATACGAAAGTTCGGGTAAATGTTATTATAGTTGGTACCGATGAACTTGCTGTTGCAACAAAAAGAGCTCTTGACCTGGACACAGAAGTAAGATACAGAGTTGTTGCCTTTATTGACGATAAAAAACAAAACCATCGTAAAAATCTCGAAGGCATAAGCATATATCCACTATACAGATTAGACGAGTTGTTCGAGAAAAACGAAGTTAATTCATTGATTATTGCTAAAGATTATATCAGTCCGATCAAAAAAAATCTGATCGTTGAAAAATGTCTTAATTATAAAATAAAAGTGTTGACGGCACCGAAAATTAAATCATGGATTAACGGCGATTTCAGTACACGTCAACTTAAACAGATCAATATCGAGGATTTACTAGAGCGCGACCCTATTAGCCTCGATTCAACAAATATTCGCAAACAAATAAACAACAAAGTAGTTTTAGTTACCGGAGCTGCTGGCTCAATTGGTAGTGAAATTGTAAGACAAATTGCAAACTATTCACCACGGAAAATTATTTTACTTGATCAGGCGGAAACACCATTGTACAATTTGGAAATTGAAGTCGCTGAAAAACTTCATTTCCATGATTATGAGATAATCATAGGTGACGTTACCAATCAGATGCGTATGAATAAAATTTTTGAGCGATATCCGATTGATATCGTGTATCACGCAGCTGCATACAAGCATGTGCCAATGATGGAAAACAATCCGGCTGAAGCAATCAATAATAATGTACTCGGAACGAAAGTGTTGGCAGATTTATCAGTTAAATATAATGTTGAGAAATTTATTATGATCTCTACGGATAAGGCTGTTAACCCAACGAATATCATGGGAACATCGAAACGAATTGCAGAAATGTATACTCAGTCACTTAATAATATTTCATCAACCAGTTTTATTACCACACGTTTTGGAAATGTACTTGGATCGAATGGATCTGCCATTCCGCTATTTAAAAAGCAAATTGATCAGGGAGGTCCTGTAACGGTAACACATCCTGAAATTACCCGATATTTTATGACAATTCCTGAATCATGTCAATTAGTTCTTGAGGCAAGCGCAATGGGCAAAGGGGGAGAGATTTTTATTTTCGATATGGGCAAATCTATAAAGGTAGTTGATTTAGCTAAGAATATGATCCGTCTTTCCGGACTTGAAATTGGTAAGGATATTCAAATCAAATATGTAGGATTGAGACCTGGCGAAAAGCTTTACGAAGAATTGCTATGTGATAAAGAAAATAATTTACCAACCTATCATCCAAAAATAATGATTGCCAGGGTTGCTCACAACGATTTTGAGCTAATTACAGAATACATCAATATTTTCGAACGATTAATTAAAATACAAAACAATCTTGAGATCGTTAAACTAATGAAAAAGATTGTTCCGGAATATAAAAGTCAGAATTCCATTTATGAAGTTCTTGACACCAATTCAAAATCAAACGTAAGTGGTAAGATTTCGGTAAATTAAATCCAAAAAAATCAAAAGTAGAAATTATTTTTCTAGTGAAAGCAATGCATGCAAAAATCACTTAATTTGCATGCATTGCTTTGTTTATAGCAATTGGACCGTGATGTTTCTTTAAATAATTATATAAATTTTATGGTTTATTTTCTGCCAGAAGTAAAAATTGATTTACAAAAAATCCTATCTTACAATACTAATCAATAAGTTTTTTTAATTTTGGCTTTTAACCAATTAATCTAATAAATAAGGTAGCATTAACATTGTGATGAAATGAGTATGTTGATTTGACGATTCAAAACTTTAGAAAACTTTTTGAAAACTTAAGAATTCCATACATCCTTAATTTGCTTGGATTGCACTTCGAATAATTTGCTTATAATGAAAGTTAGTCTTATCATTCCTACATATAATCGTGATGAATACTTAGTGGACACTTTAAAGTGTGCACTACTTCAAAACTTCGATGACTACGAAATAATTGTTGTTGATCAAAGCTCTCAGCATAAGGCAGAAACTCATCTCTTTTTTGAAAAGTATAAAAACCAACTGATTTATTTGAGATCAGAGACTCCTTCACTCACCCTAGCCCGAAACATAGGTGTAAATGCCTCACGGGGAGAAGTAATTATTATGGTTGACGACGATACCCTTTTTAATGAAAATTTTATCAGAGAGCATTGGGATGCCCATCAAAAAGGATTTGATGTTGTTAGCGGCCGGGTTGAAGAGGGATTACTTAAAACCTCAAAACGCCCGATATGGTTTAACAAATGGGGCAGATATATTGGTAGCGAAAATTGCCCTGTGAACGGTTCTACAAATAAATTAGCAGGTTGTAACGGATCTTTCAAAAGAAAAGTCTTTGATAGCATTGGAGGATTCGATGAGCGATTTATAAAAATGGCTAATTGTGAAGATGCAGATTTTGGCTATCGTGCGTTTACTGCCGGTTTTAAAATAACATTTATAGCTTTAGCTGAGGTAAATCATCGCAAAGCATACGACGGGGGCGCTGGGAATCGCAATAAATACTTATATCTTGATCAGGCTTATTATCAAAATCGATTTTATTTCACGAAGAAAAATTTTCCAGCATATGCTTTATTATACCTTCGCTTAAGGTTAATTATCAAGGGGATGAAGGCGGCTTATCAACTTGTAAAATCGGCAGAAAAAGAGGCTATGCACTAACTCCATCCTGCATATTTCTATTTGAATAAAAAGGCCTTACATCCGTAACTTTCATCCCGGCTTTTCGCGCAGCCTCTATCCCTTTCATCCCGTCCTCAAAAACCTGGCAAAACCCAGGTTCTACACCCATCAGTTCTGCGCATTTTAAGAATGTATCCGGTTCCGGTTTATGATTCACTACATCATCGGCAGTAACTATAACCTCAAAATACTGACGCATACCAATGGCTTCCAGAATCATCTCTGCGCTTCGCCTCCCTCCACCTGTACCTATACTCATTAAAATTTTACCAGAGTGAATTTTTACAAATTTTGTAATTGGTTGCATAGGTTTAATTGAAGCGGCTACAGAATAAAAATAAGATTGCTTTAATTTTACAATTTCATCAATGGAAATATCACAGTGGCTATCATTCTTTATATATTCAGCAAACTTATGGGTGGGCATTCCGGTTAAATCGTAGAGAATTTGCTCATCAAATTGATAGTTAAAGCTGGCACAAACTTTTTGCCAGCATTGGATGTGGGTTGGAAGCGAATCAGCTAAAGTGCCGTCCAAATCGAAAATCAGAGCCTTAACGCCTTTGTGTATCTCAGGAAGAATCATTAATTATAACTTTATGAATAAGTCACAAAAATAATGGTTTTATGACTCCGGTTAAATCAGAGTCGCATTTTAAAAAAATTTATCGTTTTATAATTTTTATAACTACTGACCGACTAAAATAATAAGATTCTTCGCTTCGCTCAGAATGACAAACGTTTATGTTAGTTT
>JANXXY010000472.1 GCA_025350365.1 Bacteroidales bacterium
CTGGTTAACGACGACATTGAGAAACTCACCAATTTCCCTATCCTTGGGCATATCCTTAGAAGCAAAGAAAAATCACCAACAGTAGTGTCTGATTTTCCCAATTCGCTTTGTGCTGAATCAATAAGGGCAATTCGGACAAGCTTTCAGTTTTTGGCAAACGAAAACAAAAAACATATTATTTTAGTGACATCCTCAATGATGAACGAAGGTAAATCATTCACATGCACTAACCTAGCGTTAAGCTTTTCATTAAATAATAAAAAAGTATTGATTGTTAATTTCGATTTACGAAACCCTAAGATTCATAAGTATTTAGGTATCGAATCGGATAAAGGGTTAAGTTCGTTTTTAAGCGGTTATGTTTCTCTTGACGAAATCATTTTAAAAACACGGTTCGAGAATATTGATGCAATCCTTTCCGGGCCGGTTCCACCTAATCCTATGGAGTTAATAGCTTCTGAAAATACAAAAACGTTGTTCCATTCTTTACATGAGAAATACGACTATATCATCATCGATTCTCCACCTGTGGGCATGGTTGCCGATTCTCTTTTACTGATTAAATATTCCGATGTAAATATTTTTGTTGTCCGGCATAATTTAACAATGAAAAAGGTTTTTGCCCAGGTAAGTCAGAATCTGAGTAAAAAGGGTATTCAGAATTTTAATATCCTTTTAAATGATGTTCAAATTGGTAAAAAATACCTTGCCTATTCACACGGATATGCCTATAATTATGGGTATGGGTATGGCTATGGTAAATATGAGGAAACCTCAAAATCGGAACGAAAGAACAAAAATAAAGGAGTAAACAAAGATATTTCTAGGAAGTTGGGTTAAACGGAAGGGGCATTGTGTTCGTAAATATAATTTCAGACCATTTTTTTTACGGGTATAAGTTACTGAAATTGTATTTGAGATTTTTATTAATCCTTGTGAACAACTTTGCTCCTGGTTAAAGCGTCGCTCCATTTACCTTTACCCAGTCATCTGCATCATTCTTCCAACGTACTCAAATCGCCTTCAGGCAAGCCAAGAACCCTTGCTTTTAGAACCCTTCTCATAATTTTGCCACTTCGGGTTTTGGGCAACGAATCTACAACTTTCACCTCTTCGGGTCTTGCAATTGGACCCATATGTTCGGCTACAAAGTTTACCATTTCGGTTTCAAGCTCTTTGGAACCATCAAATCCCTTTTTCAGAATAACAAAAATGTGAATACCATTGCCCTTTAACTCATGTGGTACGGCAATAGCCGCCGCCTCTGCAACGTAAGGATGACTTACCATAACGCTTTCAATTTCGGCAGTACCCAACCGGTAACCGCTTACTTTAATCACATCGTCAACGCGACCGATAATCCAGAAATAGCCATCTTCATCACACTTGGCCGAATCGCCTGTAAAGTACCATCCCTGCGCTTTGTATTTGCTCCAATAGGTATCAACAAAACGGTTAGGATCGTTATAAACACCGGCAGTCATTCCCGGCCACGGTGATTTTATTACCAAACTACCTTCTTCTCCCGGTTTTACATCTATTCCATGATCATCCACAACGGCTACTTCATTCCCGAAAAACGGTTTAGTTGCAGAACCGGGTTTAAGAGGAGTAATTGGAAGAGGAGAGATCATAAAGCCACCTGTTTCTGTTTGCCACCAGGTATCCATGATGGGACATCGTTCCTGCCCAATATATTTGTGATACCATTTCCAGGCCTCGGGGTTGATGGGCTCACCAACAGACCCAAGCAAACGGAGAGAACTCAAATCGTTTCGTTTAGGCCATGATTCACCAAAACGCATCAGGCCTCTAATGGCTGTTGGAGAAGTATACAATATGTTGATTCCGTATTTATCGATCATTTTCCACCATCTGTCAGGATAGGGATGGTTAGGCGCTCCTTCGTATAGCATTATGGTGGCGCCATTCATTAGCGGGCCATATACGATATAACTGTGTCCGGTAATCCACCCGGGATCGGCAGCACACCAATACCGGTCCTCAGGTTTAATATCGAACACCATCCGATAAGTGGTTGATGTATAAACGCTAAATCCTCCATGTGTGTGAACTAGTGCCTTGGGCTTCCCGGTTGAACCGGAAGTATACAAAAGAAATAACATATCCCCGGAGTCCATCTGTTCAGTTTCACATTTGTACCCGGCAATGGGAAGAGCCTTTAGATCGTGATACCAATAATCGCGGTCATTTTCCATATAAACATCTTGTCCCGTGCGCTTTACGGTAATACAAATTTCCATGGTTGGAGACAATTCCATGGCTTTATTTACCACACTTTTGAGCTCCACTATTTTACCCCGTCGAAAACCGCCATCAGCGGTAATCACCACGCGGCTGTTTGCATCGTTAATACGATCGGCCAGGGCTTCGTGGCTGAACCCACCATACACTACACTGTGTGCCGCTCCAATTTTTGCACATGCCAACATGGCAAATAACTGTTCAGGGATTTGTGGCATGTAAATGGTTACCACATCACCTTTCTTAACTCCCATGCTCTTTAAAACATTGGCAAATTGACAAACTTCGCGGTTCAGAGCGTGATATGAAAAGGTTCGTAAATCCCCCGGTTCGCCTTCCCAAATCAGTGCCAGCTTATTTCGGATGGCTGTGTTTTGATGCCGGTCCAATGCATTTTGAATGATGTTTGTTTTTGCACCCACAAACCATTTGTAAAATGGTGGATTGCTGTCATCAAGAACGTTATCCCACTTTTTATACCATTGAAGCGTCTCGGCTTGTTCTCCCCAAAATTTTTCCCGGTTTTCAATTGAATAGGTGTACAAACTTTCATAATCCTTAACTGTTGCATTGGCAACTACTTCTGCAGAAGGGTGATAAAATTTCTGTTCAATTACTTTTTCCATGACGGGATAGTTTTAAGTGTTAGCGCGTGATTTGTTTATATACAAAAACAATCATTAAACAACTGTAAAAATCTTTTGTTTAGGG
Source organism: Bacteroidales bacterium (assembly GCA_025350365.1). GTDB lineage: Bacteria > Bacteroidota > Bacteroidia > Bacteroidales > JAAUTT01 > JAAUTT01. Next base: position 2,977 of record JANXXY010000472.1, read on the forward strand.
ATTAAATCAGAAACCGCACAACTTACGTGCTTGTAAATATCTGTAGGGGTGCGCAGAGTAACGAACCGCGATCTCGCCTGACACCCCGGCTTTATTATACTATCTATTACCAGTAAGAAAAAAAATTATGCCACCGATGATTTTATCCTGGATGAATAATTTTGTAAATTTGTAAAATACTATAAGATTAAAGGGTACAATTCTGTCAATTATAGACTTGGATACCCAATGATTGAAATTAGAAGCCCAAAAGATTTGGTAAATTATGGAGACTAAAAATAAAGAAAAAGTATTCGACGCAGTTAAAATGATGCGGGAAATTCGTGATAAAATTAGCTCCGAAACTGAAAATATGACATTTGAAGAGTTAAAAAAGTATACTGATTCACGAATTAAATCAGGTGGGTTAAAACCGATAGGCCAATAATACCTTATTGACAGATAGCTAGATGAAAAAAGGTTGATTTCAAATGAATTATAAAATCAGACACTAATAAGAGTGTTCTATTTTTCGGAGTAGCTGAATTGCAGTGATAACTGGTCTGTTTCCATATGGAATGATTTGCGGTGATAATCAGTTATACCATGCTGTTGAATGGCTATTCGATGTGCCTTTGTAGGGTATCCTTTGTTCGAGATCCATTTATATTGGGGGAATGAAAGGTGAAGGGAATCCATCAAATCGTCGCGGTAAGTTTTTGCCAGAATGGATGCTGCCGCAATGGAAAAATATAGCGAATCGCCTTTAACAATGCATTTATGTTTGATTTCGGGAAAGGGTATAAAATAGTTTCCATCCACAAGAATCAACTGAGGTTTTACAGATAGTTGTCCGATAGCTTTGTGCATGGTGTGTATCGATGCCTTCAGAATATTATGCTGGTCGATGTAATGATTATCAGAAAAATCTACAGCCCAGGAAATAGCAACCTCTTCAATTTCAGTACGAAGGTTATATCGTTGTTTTGCAGATAGTTGTTTCGAGTCAGTGAGTAATGAATGGGTGAAATTTGCAGGCAAAATAACAGCAGCTGCACAAACCGGACCAGCCAGACAACCGCGACCGGCTTCATCGCATCCTGCTTCAATCAGGTCGGTTTGATATGAGCTTTTTAGCATAAGAAGAAATAAAATTGAAATATAATAAATTGAAATAAGTAGAAATAAGTAGAAATAAATTGAAATAAGTAGAAGTAAATTGAAATAAGTAGAAGTAAAGTAGAAATAAATTGAAATAAGTAGAAGTAAAGTAGAAGTAAAATAGAAATAAATTGAATTAAGTAGAAGTAAAGTAGAAATAAATTGAAATAAGTAGAAGTAAAGTAGAAATAAAAAAATATTACAACGTATTATAATTTAACGTATTTCAATGTACCTCAATGTACTTCAATTGTACTTCAATTGTACTTCAATTGTACTTCAATATACTTCAATATACTTCAATATACTTCAATGTACTTCAATTGTACTTCAATTGTACTTCAATTGTACTTCAATTGTACTTCAATTGTACTTCAATTGTACTTCAATTGTACTTCAATATACTTCAATG
>JANXXY010000475.1 GCA_025350365.1 Bacteroidales bacterium
ATCTTTCCTTCAACCTTTCCTTTAATTTCACCTTCTTCCCGAGCAGTGTCTATCGAGTTTTTTAAATCCCTATATGATTTTAAACTATCTTCATAGGAACGGACTTCTTCTGGTGTAAATTTTGCTATCTCAGCTACTTCAAACAATCTTTCGAATATGGTTTCTCTTAATTCGTCCGGGATACGGTCTAGTTTATTAAGGTTGCGAATAATATACATCCACTTGTCAAATCGCGTAACCAGTTGCTTGATTGTTTTGGTAAACTTGGGCATTTCCAGATAAACAAAAGTCAATTTGTCATAAAAAACCTTGTACGTTTCAATGTCTAAAAGCTTTACATTGTAACGATACTTGTCCTTTTGGTGTTTGTCTTCATCAAACTCAAAGTCCAATATGGCTATTGTATAAACAGCTTTTAATTCAAAATCCCAGTCGCTGCCACGTTGGGCTTGTTCCCTTATTGGAAAGGTTGAATAATATACTGTCCTGTCTTTGAAAAACTTTTGTTTCGTCTTTTGTAGTTCAACTATAAATTTCTCTCCTTTTTCATTTTCGCAATACAAATCAAAAATCGCTTTTCTTTCATCTTCACTTGTGCCAAGCCTATCGCTTTTTAAATAAGTCAACGTTTTAATCCGGCCTTGTTCTGCTAACAAAAGTTCATTCAAGAAGTCAAGTAACAATTCTTTACTAGGCTCTTCACCAAAAAGCCTTTTAAAGCCGTAATCCGTAAATGGATTGATATATTTTTCTTTAAAATCGTCTGACATACTGTATCTTATTTATGCAAAAATACTCATTTTTAATATTCAAACAATATTATAAATGAGCTTTTTATAAAAATAGGATTAACGATGAAAAAGCGAATGTTGTTTATGGTTAAGTTCCCTATACTAATGATTGATCGCAGCCAATGCCTTCAATGCTTGGGTGATATGTTTTTCACTCTGGTTTTGTGAGTTGAAAACATGAATCACTATACCCTGTTTGTTAACCACATAAGTAACGCGGCCGGCTAATAAACCGAAAAGATTGGCTGGTACTCCAAATTGTTTTCGAATTTTTCCACCCTCATCACTCAATAACGGAAAGGTAAGCCGGTGTTTGAGGGCAAATTTCTTATGGCTAACCACATCATCGGAACTAATGCCAATCACCTCTGCTCCTGCTTCACGAAAAGCATCATACTGATCGCGAAACGTGCAGGCCTCCTTTGTACAGCCGGGTGTATCATCTTTTGGATAAAAGTAAATCACCAGGTTTTTCTCTCCAACCTTCGAATTTATATCAAACATCTTTCCATCCTGATCAGGTAGAGAAAATAATGGAATATGGCTTCCAATTTCAACTTTATTCATAGATTTGTCGGTTTGGGCACTACAGTTATTTATGAGAATAAGAAATACTATACTTAAGGTACATAAGAATCTCCGATTCATGTTCTTTTTTTACTGTAAACAAACTAAAACAATTTATGTTAAAGCATTATAAAACAATTTAAAACTTGAAACATTCATTTTCATTCAAACCATGGTTAATGGCAGCAAGGTTAAGGACACTTCCGCTGGCTGCCTCAAACATTATTCTGGGCAGTTTTCTTGCATATTTTGAGGGTACATGGAGTTTATTTATCTTTTTAATGGGATTGCTTACAGCTCTTTTGCTTCAAATACTTTCGAATTTTGCCAATGATTATGGCGATTTTGTAAGTGGCGCCGACGAAAATCGGAGCAGTACTCTTGAGCGTGCACTTCAATCGGGTCAAATTACCCGGCAGCAAATGAAATTAGTTATTATTGTAACATCATTTCTTACACTAATTTCGGGCATTTTATTGATCGCCATTGGAGCAAAAACACTTGGATTATCGGGTATACTCGGTTTTCTGGGGATGGGAATTCTATCTATATTAGCTGCCATTACTTATACAGTTGGGAAAAAGCCTTATGGATATGTTGGTTTGGGAGATATTGCTGTATTCCTGTTCTTTGGTATTATTGGAGTGAGTGGTATTTACATTCTTCACACGCATCAATGGCAATGGAATGTGCTGATTCCGGCAGCTTCACTTGGTTTGTTAAGCGCGGGAGTACTTAATATCAATAACATTCGTGATATCGAATCGGACAGACAATCGGGTAAAAATACCCTTGTAGTAAGGTTGGGTCTTAAAAATGCAAAAATATATCATAGCTGGTTAATTTTAATCGCTATTGGACTTGGAATAACTTCAACTTTAATGAACTACCATGGTCTATTGCAAATGCTCTATCTGTTTACGATCCCTTTTTTCTTTCGAAATATCTACCAAGTGAAAATATCTAACTATCCAGCCATGTTTGACAGGGAATTAAAAAATTTATCCCTCACTACATTTTTCTATTCTTTCACATTAGGTATAGGATTCATTCTCTAAATTTTAAAATACTTTACTCATTATCACGAATTGATTCTTATAACTTTTTAGAATGTTAACAGCGAAATATCAAAAATATGTTTTCGACTTTTTGCAACCCGGAATGACATCGCGTGGGATAATGAATCAACGCACTTCATGGTTTCTGATGGTTAATGACTCTGCATACCCTGATGTTTATGGAATTGGCGAATGTGCTCCTCTTCCGGGTTTAAGTAGAGATAACACAGATAATATCGAAGAAATATTAAGATGGGTATGCACTCACATCGATGAACGCGAAGTAATTGAAAATAAAATTCTTTGGGATTATCCATCCTTACTTTTTGGGCTTGAAACTGCTTTACTCGACCTAAAAAACGGAGGTAAGAGGCAGTTTCACAACAATGCATTTTTGTATCATCAATCAGGAATTCCTATTAATGGTCTTGTTTGGATGGGATCCATTGAAATAATGCGGGAACAAATACATAAAAAAATTGCTGATGGATATAGTTGTATCAAGCTCAAAATTGGCGCAAACAACATCGAAAGTGAAATTAATTTGATTGAAGAAATTCGAACTACCTTTGGTTGGGAAATAGAAATCAGAGTTGATGCGAATGGATCATTATCTTTTGAAACATGTATGCCTTCGCTTAAAAAACTAGCTGATATGCACATACATTCAATAGAACAACCACTGCCATCCGGTCAATATAAAAAAACATTATTTTTATGCAAAAATTCACCGATTCCCATTGCACTAGACGAAGATATCATTCGCTGGAAGGATCGATTCGGGAAACATAAACTTTTGGATTCTGTGAAACCAGAATATATAGTTTTAAAGCCCGGACTAATTGGCGGATTTGCCGAAACAACGGAATGGATAAATCTGGCCAATGAGCATGGCATTGGTTGGTGGATTACGTCAGCTTTAGAATCTAATATCGGATTAAATGCCATTGCTCAGTATACGAGCCAGTTTCAACCAACATTTCCTCAGGGTTTGGGCACCGGCGAAGTATTCAAAAATAATTTTGCAGCTCCATTGAATATCGATAAAGGATTTCTCTATCATAACCCATCCAAACATTGGGATATAGCACTCCTGAACCTATGATTTTTCATCCAAAAGCAATACTTATTATGAATGATGTGGAAATTAACCAGAAAAATTACCTGAGCATCATTCAATCCAACCGGTTCACTGAAGATTGGACTAAGGATATTATGTTATTTCTAAAGGACTTTTTGAATGATTCATCTCAACTGGAATTAAAAACATCAGGAACCACAGGTATACCCAAAAGCAATTGGATAGCCAAGGCAAAGATGGTGTATTCAGCCAGACTCACAGGCAGTTATTTTGTTCTGAAATCTGGTGATTTGGCTTTATTAACGCTTTCAAGTTCTTACATTGCCGCAAAAATGATGATTGTTAGGGCATTAACACTTGGATTAACTCTTCATATAGTTAAACCTTCTTCCAATCCATTATTGGAAACCAATTTACCAAAAAAAATAGATTTTGCTCCTTTTGTTCCTTTGCAGATAGCAACAATGATAGATAACGAGTTAAGTTTATCACGATTGAAAAAAATAAAAAAAATAATTGTGGGTGGCGGCAACCTTAACTATCATCTTTCAGAGAAAATTAAACAGCTACCAAACAAGGTTTATGAAACCTTTGGAATGACAGAAACTCTTTCACAAGTAGCTGTTCGAAGGATCAATGACCCTCAAAACAATTCTCTATTATTTAACGCCTTGCCTGGAATTTCATTTGAAACAGACAATCGCAATTGTCTGGTAATTGATGCTCCGGAAATATTAGCTGAGAAACTAGTTACCAATGATGTGATTGAATTGTCAAGTCCTAAATCATTTGAATGGAAAGGCCGGATTGATAACATGATAAATTCGGGGGGAATAAAAATTTCTCCGGAATCCATTGAAAAACAACTAGAGTCATTCATAAATAGTTCTTTTATTGTTGGAGCGGTTCCAGATAACCAACTTGGCGAAAAAGTGGTTTTGATCATTGAAGATTTACCAAACAATTTGCACCTTTGTAAGCTATTTGAAAAGATGAACGAGATTTTACCTAAGTATCATGTTCCGAAAGCTATTTATGCAGTTTTGGAACTGAAAAGAAACAGCAATGGGAAAATTCTTCGAAAAGAGATATTGGATGAACTAGATGAAAAAAGTAGTAAGTATCAAGAAATAAGATATTTATATTAAAACGGGATTAAAGTCTTATCTAACAAAAGATATAAAAAACTATGATTGAAATGCCTCAGTTAACAGAACAGGAAAAGCTCAAGAAAATTAATCACCTTATCAAAGGAACCCTTATGGAAACATTAGGAATACTGTTTACTGAAATATCAGAAAAACATGTTTGCGGAACTATGCCGGTAGATCATCGAACCATTCAACCTGCCGGAGTCGTTCATGGTGGTGCATATATGGCGCTTGCTGAAACACTTGGAAGTGCAGGATCAATGTTATCAGTTGATCCTGCAATGTTTAATGTATTAGGCCTTGAAATGAAAGGTAATTACCTGCGAACAGTAAATTCGGGTAAAGTACATGGTAAAGCAACACCTGTGCACAAAGGGAAAAGCACACAACTATGGAATGTTGATATGTGGGATGATGAAGGTAATTTGTTAGCAACCTGCAGGATCACTAATATTATTATGAAAAAAGAATAATGACGCACTTAGAAAAGATATTCAATATTTGCAAAGAAAAGAATTTTCCATTTGCCGCATATCAGTTGCCTGGAGAAAAAAGCCAATGGATTGTAGCTCAATTTTCATCTTACCAGGAACTTAATTCCAATGACGATATTACCGGACTAAAAGGATTTATATTTGCCCCCTTTCGTAAGAATGAAGGCAATACGGCAGTTATAATTTCTCCGGATCTGTTGACTAAAACATCTGAGGTAACTAATAACGATGTGGAACGGGTGAAAAAATCTTCAAAAGCCTCCATTCCAAATAAGGAATCCAGTGAATTTTACGAAACATCTGAGGATGAATACAAAGAAAATGTTTCGGAAATACGCCAACGCATAAAAGATGGCGAATTTCAGAAAGCCATCATAAGTCGTATTATTTCAAAAGAAAAATCGGATCAATTAAATCTAGTTTCGCTATTTGAAACCCTTTGCAAAAATTATTCATATTCATTTATTTCTATTGTTAACATTCCTGGTATAGGTTGTTGGATGGGAGCCAGCCCAGAACTTTTGTTTGAACGTTCTCATAATTCCATCACACTCGTTTCCCTGGCCGGAACACAGGCAAAACCAACAAAAGATAAATTCATAATTACATGGAATGATAAAGACCGGTCGGAACAACAGATCGTTACCAATTATATATCCAATCTTTTAGAAGAGTTTCATATCAAATCATTTCACATGTCAGAGCCGGAAACTGTGCAGGCCGGAAAAGTGGTTCACCTCAAAACAACCTTTACGCTTGGCGGGCAACAATTGAACGGACATGCCCGTGAGTTTATAAATCGGTTACATCCCACCCCTGCCGTATGGGGTGAGCCAAAAACCGATGCATTGGAAATAATCAAACAGCTCGAAAAATATAACCGTGAGTATTATTCAGGTTATCTGGGTCCTGTAAATCTCGATGAGCAAGTTCACCTTTATGTAAATCTTCGTACAATGAAAATTCTGAAAGATAAACTTCTTTTATATGTAGGATGTGGCATTACAGCCGAATCAGACCCTCAACAAGAATGGGAAGAATCAGGCATGAAATCGGAAACGTTGCTTTCAGTAATAAATGAAGTAGAAACAGGTAAGTAGAAAAGGAACTACTAAATAGCTGTAATCTAAAATCTAATATCGTAAATCTAAAATTCTTTTTTTTTAATGAATCGACAATGGCTTGCCTCACTACCTGATTTTTTTATTCATAATAACATACACCATCTTGTTGTTTCTCCCGGATCACGAAGTGCACCATTAATATTGCATCTTGCAAATCAACCCGGGTTGAATGTTCATGTTCAGGTAGATGAACGTTCAGCAGGATTTATAGCCTTAGGATTAGCTCAGCATTTAAAAACTACTGTTATTCTGATTTGTACGAGTGGGTCGGCTTTGCTCAATTATTCACCTGCAATTGCAGAAGCTTATTATCAGCAGATTCCTTTGTTGGTTTTATCGGCCGACCGGCCACCTGAATGGATTGATCAGGCGGATGGTCAATCGATGCGTCAACACGATGTTTTTCATAACTTTATCAGGAAATCATTCACCTTGCCCGTTGATGGTCAACACCCCGATGATGAATGGCATATCTGGAGATTGTTATCCGAAGCCGTAAGAGCCTCACAATATCCTATTCCCGGACCGGTGCATGTAAATATTCCATTTCGTGAACCTCTATACCAGATGGAAGCAAAACCCATTGAGCTTCCAAAATTTATCAACACATTAAAATCCTTCAGAAGTCTGGATGATCAAGCGCTTTCAAAAATTACTACCAGACTGAAACAAATAAAAAAGCTGATGATTCTTGTAGGATTGTCTTTGCCTGAAAATATTTCGAAAAACGCGTTGCAACGGATTGCTTTTTTTCCTCAGGTTGCGATTCTTACTGATATTACTTCTAATACCTATGGGGATGAATTTATTTCAGCTTCCGATGATGTGATTGCTTCTTTAAACGAGAATGAAGTAGATAATTATTTACCCGAATTGCTAATCACTTTTGGAGGGCAAGTTATCTCTAAACGATTAAAAAAATGGCTTCGAAAAAACCACTCTGTGGAACATTGGCATGTAAGCGAAACGTTTGAGGTGCCTGATACATTTCAACATTTATCAAACCTGATACCATGTAATCCGAATCATTTTCTTAATCAACTTGAAGAAATTCTTTCACCACTAGAGACGGGGTATTCAAATTGTTGGAAATTGAAATTGCACATGGTTTTAGCAAAACAGAAATCTCACTGCAGCATTGCTTCTTTTAGTGACTTAACCGCTTTATGGCTAATAAGTCAGAAAATACCGGAAAATTCCCAATTACATTTGGCTAATAGCATGCCCATTCGTTATGGTCAGTTTTTTCGATGGTCCGAAGGGATGAACATCTTTTCCAACAGGGGAGTAAGCGGAATTGATGGTTGTGTATCCACTGCATTAGGTTCGGCCATCTTATTCAAAGGATTTACTACGATTATTACAGGTGACCTGGCAATGTTATACGATTCACATTCTCTCTGGCATCACCTTCCTGATAAATTTCGAATTATTGTTTTAAACAACGGAGGTGGAGGCATTTTCCGAATTATCGACGGACCCGGGAAATATCCTGAATTCCTTAATTTCTTTGAAACATCCCATCAGTTAACACTTGAATTGTTAGCTAAAATGTATAAAATCGATTATTTTGCGTCAAAAAATAAAGCAGAACTCAATGAATCTCTATATACATTTTATATGGATGATTCAAAACCCAAACTTTTAGAAATTTTTACTGATCAGGAAACCAATGCCGGCGAGTTTAAAAGCTATATGGACGAAATGAAGAAATAATAGTGGCTTTATATTTAAAAATAAATAAAATTATGACAAGAGAATGGACAACAATTAAAGCCTACGAAGAGATTAAATTTGAGTATTTTGAAGGGATAGGAAAAATTACCATCAATCGGCCAAGATACCGGAATGCATTCACTCCGAAAACAATATCGGAAATGATTGAAGCCGTGCTATATTGCCGGGAGAACCAAAATATTTATGTGGTAGTTATCACCGGCGAAGGTGATAAAGCATTTTGTGCAGGCGGCGACCAGAATATAAAAACGGTAGGTGGTTATAAAGATGAAAACGGTATTCCCCGCCTCAATGTTCTTGAATTGCAAAAGATAATCCGATCGCTTCCAAAACCGGTTGTAGCCATGGTAAACGGATATGCCATTGGAGGAGGACACGTTTTGCACGTGGTATGCGATTTAACAATTGCATCGGAAAACGCTATATTTGGTCAGGTGGGCCCCAAAGTCGGTAGCTTCGACGGAGGTTTTGGTTCGTCCTACCTGGCACGTGTGGTGGGTCAGAAAAAAGCCCGCGAAATATGGTTTCTTTGTCGTCAGTATTCTGCCAAAGAAGCCGAAGAAATGGGATTGGTAAATAAGGTAGTGCCACTCTCCCATCTTGAGGACGAAACCGTTGCCTGGTGTAACGAAATGATGCAGCACAGTCCCATAGCGATACGTATGATCAAGGCCGGATTGAATGCCGAACTTGACGGACAGGCAGGCATACAAGAACTCGCAGGAAATGCAACACTACTCTATTATTTCACAGAAGAAGCACAGGAAGGTCGCAATGCTTTTTTGGAAAAACGTAAACCCGATTTTAAGAAGTTCCCGAAATTTCCATAAAAAAATATCTTTCACATTTATTTATTCAACCTTCACCACATGCTTTCCCTGCGGAAGCTTTAAAACTATTTCCTTGTTGCCAACCAGTTGAATGTCTGCTTTTTTGCCATCGATAAGAATATTTTGAGGCTTTTTGTTTAATATGACATAACAAGAAGTGACTTCCTCAGAATATTCAAATTCGAGTTTATTATGAGGAAATTTAGCCCATTTTAGCTCACCGGTAATATGTTGCAAGGAGATTGTAGAAATGGTTGATTGCAGTGTGTCGAAACTCAGGATGTGTTCCCCTTGCGGGATAATTACCTGACCGCCATCACCTGCAAACCACGGTTTATGGTCAAGTTTCAACCCAAGATTCCTTCTGCCTGCGTTAACCGTTATCGTGTATGGTGTTTTTATTTTCCATTGGTTTACATCCTTCTCAGTAATTGAGGCTTCACGGGCAAGCACTGTGCTAATGTTTTTAAAATCATGAGGATACACAGCGTCTTCTGCATAAAATGCTGCACGTATTTTATGTACCGACATATTATATACTATCTGTCGTAATTCCTCACCAGATGGTTTCTCGGACGGAAATCCGCCATAACCTTGTTCGTGGCTTCCTACAATATTGCAATCGAACGTCAAACGGTTTTCATCTTTTACAGTTTTACGGTAAAATTTGCCCAATTGTTCATAACGTTCAGGGCCTGATCCCCAGCAGTTCGAAGGATCCTCGATTTGAAGTGTGATATTGTATTTTTTGTAAAGAGCCAAATTATATTCGGTCGATTCACCAATATTATCTGACTCCGCGGGTTGAAGGCTCACATCAATGCCTGTGAGCATTACTTCAAATCCGCTTTTGCGCTTTTTTACAGAAGTAAGAAAATCGAGAAACTGGTCTTTTATACGGTATGAGAGGTCTTTGCGATAATCTGCAAATTTCCGCCAACTTGTTTTGTTCTTTTTCCAGTAATCAGGACTTTGCGGGTCAAATAATTTAATAGGGTCGAAGCCTGATTGTTTCTTAAATTCATTACGAACAATGGTGTTCATAGGTGTAAAGTTGTTGGGATTTTCGAAACCGGCAGGATGTGGTTCAAAATACATTTCGGCAAAGTTAACGCCATCCCATTCGTACTTCATCAAAAATTCGTTGAGCTCTTTAAATACTTGTTTGCGGCAGCTACTGTCGGCAAGGTTCATCAGCTTCCGCCAATCAATATTGGCATCACGACCAGTAGCCGTTTTTTCGCGCCATTGTGGGTATTTTACCCAAAACGAGTCGCTAACTTCCGGCGTTTCAAGCCAGCAATATACCTGTATCCCATTGGTATGGCAGGCTTTGAAAAGCGGCATGTAATCATAGTTACCGTCGTAATACCATCCGGCGGCATAAATCCGCTTAATCTTTTGATCGCGCCACATCCTGGCCAGAGTATCTATGGATATTGGTGAATTGTAGCGCATTCCGGGGTCGAAATACATTTCCACAGCTTGTCGTTCGGCAATGCGGCAGATTCCAAGATTACTTTCCATCCATTCAATGAGAAATGGAAAACGCGAATATCCTTTGGTGGTGTTAGGGTCGAACAAAGGAGAAAGGCTCACGAAACGACCTTTTCCGAAAATGCCGCAAACGGCAATGGGTTGGTTTGTGGATTCATCGAAAGCCAGTATTGAATCGTTGCGAACTGCATTGTCGATGGTTTGTGCTTCGCATGAAGTTGTCCAGTAAAGCGTGTTACCCGAAAAATGAGTATCACGAATACGGGTTATCGTTGTGATTTTGGCTTGAAGTTTTATCCCAAGCGATTGGGTAATGGAGGACACACCATCAGTAAGTAGGTTGCTCCCCGATTTTACTGCTTGCATTACAGCGTTTAAGGCTGTTTCGTTTAAAAGTTTTGTGGCTGCGAAAGGAACAATAATTACATCATATCCTGATAGTATTGTTTCCGGGATTTTTTTTACAGAAATTTCGGTAAACCGAATTCCCGATACCTCAAGTACTTTTTTAAGCGACAACAAGTCATTTTTTTCGGCAATGGTAAAGGAGATGGTGTCGGTAGGAGCAATAAAGACAACCTTCGAAATGTGATTAAGTCCGACGATTTGAATTTCACTGGAGTTAGTGCACCCTAATACCACAAAAATTAAAATTATTGCAAAGCCTTTTAGTGGGTTATTTATTGAAAACTTTTTATTGTACATGGTTTGAATAGTTTATTTACATAACAAATATAGAAACTAATTCCGCTTTAAACACCTATTGTATCAATAGGTATGGAACATGCGTTTTGACTTGCAACAAAAACAGTATAGATCCGAAATAGTTTTTTCTATAGATTTACCTGCTTAAACCATTCAAGTGTCGTATTGAGAAGGGTAATTAAATTCTGGTTTATATCCAATCCTGGACGACGATTTAAGATGATCTAAATCACCAATTCCGTTGATGAAGATCATTGATATTTGGTTATACTATAATTACAAATCAACGTATAGAATATATACTTGCACAACTTTTTATATATAATAAATTGTTTGCTGGAAAAATTAATCAATTAATAATTAATTTAATATTTTTAACCTTATGAATGTTCTACAAACTTCCACAGTATCTTTGGATTACAATCAACCAAAATATCGGTTAGTTCAAACCTGGAATGGTTTTTCAACATCAGATGTGTTCAGGAATGCAATTGATAAATCTGTTGAATTTACCAAAACAAACAAAGTAACAAGTATATTATCCGACACGCTTTTGCAAGCTGTAGTAAAACCTGAAGATACACAATATGCGGCAGCTGTTATGCCAAAATTGTTTATGAATGGAGTAAAATTTATGGCATTCGTTATGCCTAAAGATGTGATTACTCAAATGTCGGTCAATAGATTCGATAAGGCAACCAAAACAGACAATATACAATTTTTTGCATCTGTCGAGGAGGCTACTAAATGGCTAGATTCTAAAGGTTAATCTTTAAATAAAGTTTAACTATTTTCCAAATAGCTTTAAATATGAGCTATTTGGAATGATTATGCCACAATTGAAGTAATTAATCACTGATTTTTTATCATTAAATAAAAGCAGTTATATATGGAAACTTTTACTATCCCCAGCGTTTTTGAGGCTTTGGACTCGGTTATGAAATATTATCCAAACAATTTTAACGAAAAGGCAAAGGTTGAAATAGAAACTCTTTTTAGCCACTGTCTCGAAGGCCTTTCGAACGATTCTGAAAAGTTCCTGTCTACCTTGTTTATTAAATCCCTCAAACGGCGTGTGGGTCATACTTCCATTAATGAACACATATACCTCAAAAAGTACGAGCTCCCTCAAATACATTTGTTTAATATTTTAATAAAGGAATTTCCATTTGTTCAAATAAGCCAGCAGATTACTAATGGTATAATCATTGACTTAATGAAAAATACCAATGAGGTAACCATTATTGATATTGGTATTGGCCAAGGAACTCAAATTATAAACCTGCTGGAATCTTCAAAAGGTCTCAACAACCTTAAAAAAGTTAAAATTATTGGTATTGAACCTTTTAAAGATGCAATTGATAAAGCTTCGGCAGATATTACTGCGCTTAGTAATCATTTACCATTTGATGTTGAATTTGTGGGCGTTAATGATTTTATAGAAAATGTCGATTTCGAACAATTTAAAAGCGATGAAGGTATAATAATTGTAAATGCTTCACTTGCTTTACATCATATTCAAACACTTAATCAGAGATATGCCGTAATTGCGAAGGTAAAAAGTATTAATCCTGCTGCCTTTTTACTTATAGAACCCAATATCGATCATTTTGAGCCTAATTTTTATAAACGTTTTCAAAATTGCTATCGTCATTTTTACAATATTTTTAGGGTGGTTGACCAATTAAATATCGATAGTTCTGACAAAAACGGGTTAAAATTATTTTTTGGACGAGAAATAGAAGACATCATTGGCAAATCAGAAAACGAACGATACGAGCGTCACGAGCCAGCTTATATGTGGATTGAGAAACTAACGGTAAACAATTTCAAAATAAAAAGAAATTTTAATAATGTTCCATCTTCTTCAAAAGCCGGAATAAAAATAAACATTCATAAAGAAGGTTACCTGGGATTTACATTCGAAACAGAAACCATTCTTTCTGTTATTTATGCTGCATAATTAATTGATTTAAAATATAGTTTTACTTTAAATATTATCAATGCACGATCAAATTTTCAGCGAGTTTTTACAAAAAGTTGGTGGTAGAATAGTTCAAAAAAACAATCCGGCAAAATTTTTTCTCGACAAAAATGAACAACCCGATGATTTTGAAGATGATATTAAGCTGGAGATACTTGATGAACTCTACAAAGCAAAATGGAACAGGTATCCCAATGCCGATAATAGTGAAATAGAAAAACTGATTGCAACTTATTCGGGTTTAAACTCTGATAACATTGCAGTTGCGCCTGGTTCGGCAACTTTAATAGTTACACTGTTAAACTATTTTGCCATAAACCAGAAACATATTGTTATTGCTCAGCCATCATACACCCTATTCGATTATCATTGCAAAACCCATGGCATTAATTACGAACCATGGTATTTAAACAGTTCTTTAGAATTCGATTTGGAACGAATGCCCAATTTGTCGGCTAATTCTATTTTAATTCTGGCATCTCCTAACAATCCTGTAGGCAATACCATATCGGTTAAAGATCTGGAAGGAATTCTGAAGAGTTATAGCAATTCGTTGATAATTGTAGATGGCGTATATCTGGAGTTTGATAATGTTAACCTTAATCCGCTTATCCTAAAGTATAATAACCTGATTGTACTGAGGTCCTTTTCAAAAGCATTCCCGGCAGCAGGTATCCGGCTGGGTTACTTGTGTGCAAATAGTGTACTTGTTTCGATAGTTAAAAAACTCATATTAATGTTTTCCGTAAACCAATTTTCACAAATATTTGCTAAAGTTATACTAAGCAACGCTACTCATATTTTGAATATCAAAAATCGCATTTTAAAAATAACTACTGAAAGAGATTATTTATTCTTCCGTTTACTTGAAATGGAAAAAGAAGGAAACATAATTATTAAAAAACCGGAAGGCAATTTTATACTAATAAAAATACCAGATACCGATAAATTCAATAGGGTGTTAAACCAATTAACCGCTAATGGTATACAGATACTTAATACTTCAAATTTAAACATGCTTGAAAACTCCTTGAGGGTATCAGTGGGTTTGCCCTCAGAAAATAATGCTTTTAT
Organism: Bacteroidales bacterium; assembly: GCA_025350365.1. GTDB lineage: Bacteria > Bacteroidota > Bacteroidia > Bacteroidales > JAAUTT01 > JAAUTT01. Next base: position 14,094 of record JANXXY010000475.1, read on the forward strand.
AGATTGTATAAAATGTAGCCTGTAATGACTTTTGTTAAAGATTTGTTATTTTTACACCCAACTTTCACACTATAGATATGATTATATACCAATCGCAGAATGTAATAATAAAATATAACGGCCCGGATAAACAGGTGATACAGAATTGGTATAATTTTGTATCGTCGGTCGAGTTTAGAGAAGCTATTGATTTTACGGTAAGTTATGTTAAAAACAATACAGTAATATCCATTCTTTCGGATACCTTAAAGCAAATGGCAGTAAAGCCGGAGGATTCTGAATATGCAGCTTCGGCTATGACCCCACTATTTCAGGAAGGACTTAAAGCAATGGCTTTTGTTATTCCGGAGGATATATTTACAAAAATATCATTAAAGAAATTTGCCGATTTAGAGCAAAAAAACCAGCATAAGGTAGAATATTTTCATAATGTAGAGGAAGCAAAACACTGGGTAAAATCAGTTATTGATTCCTAAGAAAATTATGAATATATTAGTAACCTATTAACCACCAACTCAAAATTAGCGTTGAAAATCAAAGCTGAAAATAATTAATGCGGCAATGTAGTATTATTTAGAATTTTTAAGCTCATTCAGAAGTTCTCTTACATTAACGGTGGCATAAGTGGAGGCATAATCGGACATGGCGTACGGTATAATCAATTCCTCATTATTAATCATTGAACCACAGGAATAAACAACATTGGGCACATACCCTTCTCTTTCTTTCGCATTAGCCACAAGCAAAGGTTTTTTTAATCTTCCTATTTCTTTCGCCGGATCATGCAAATCGAACAAAGATGCGCCTAAAACATATTCGCGCATAGCGCCTACTCCATGGGTTATTACCAACCATCCCTCCTCAGTCTCTATTGGTGATCCGCAATTTCCAATTTGAATGAATTCCCATGGAAATCTGGGTTGTTGTAATAATTTAGCCTCACGCCATATCGTAATATTATCAGAAAAGGCAATGTAATTATTAAAGCCATCCAACCTGCAAAGCATCCCATATTTCCCATTAACTTTTCTTGGAAACAATGCCATTCCTTTGTTCTGCGCTATTTCTCCATGAACAGGCATTATCCTGAAGTGATAAAAATCTCTGGTATCAATTAGTTTTGGCAATATTGAGATACCGTCATACGCCGTATATGTTGCATAATAGATAGTTTTTTTGTCATCACCAGTAAATTTCACGAAACGTGCATCTTCAATACCATTTTTTTCGAGTGCCGAAACAGGGAAAATAACCCTTTCGGAAATGTTTGTGTCCATGGAAAACTGAAGCTCGTAATGCGATGAAGCCAGCCATATGATTTGATTAAAAAGAAGCTCCTTATCCGCAGCCAGATGGAGTGATTTTTTTGCATCTTCTACACATTTGCGTAGTTCGCCATACGTAAATTTATCCTTTAGTTTGTCAAGAATAAAACCGGATGGAATAATTGCAAGAAAATCCTGCATTTCATCCAGTTTGCTTCGAAACGATTCTTTATCGTAAATATGCCGCCTTATATGCTCTGCCTCCTCCAACATCTTGCCAACAGGTTCAATGGTAAGATTATTTTTTTTATCCAGCACACCTGCCCGGAAAACTATAGACGAAAGATGTCCTTCTCCTGTAGCCCTAAAACTTAAAATCACTCGTTTTTCACCAGAGCCTGTCTCTGATTGATCAGGATGTTCAACAATGGAAGGGTTAAAAAAAGCTGCTGATTCAATTGAATATTCCATTGTAAAATAGGCGCCAATAAGTATTTTTTTTGCAAAAACAAGCGATTCAGGGTCAATTTTTAACAGAGTAAACGTCTTTGAAATTTTATTAAAATGTCTTTCAAATATCTTAGAAATATTTCTATGACGCATTGAATAATCCCTAAGTATCTGATTTAATGCAAAAGAGGCCTCGTCCACAGACAAATTTAGTATAGAACGAATGGTAAATTTAGCCCTTTCATCATCCATATAAAGAAAACGCGCCATCACCCTTGAGGAATCCGGACGAAATACTACATCCTTTCTGTTTACTAAAACTTGCATTCGTTATTCGCTTTAAAATTTTTACAAAGGTAATAGCTAAAGTTGAATTAGCTGTTGTATTTTAATTAAGTTTATAATCAAGATAATAACTAAATAAATTATTAATTTCTAACTATTAAAAATTATATGTATTTATAATTTAATTTTATTACCTTTGCCTTCTATAATTTTTTGGTAATTGCATGTTTCTGTATAACAAATTCAGCTACCTATTTTAACTACTTCCGGCAATTTGCAGGACAACCTACTAAAATAAATTTCCTTTAACCAAGTGAAATTCGAGAAAACAATTTTTTTTTGGTAACATTAATATGTTATATTAATAAGTCATTAAATAAATCATAATTATAATAATTGAGAGGGATAATTCCATGGTAGAAAAAAAACAGAATAATTTCAAAACGCCTGATTTGAGCAAGTTACAAGAAGTTATTATAGATGGCAGAACAAAAATATATATAGCCGATGGAGCTGATCCTGAGGAGGCCAGAAGTCGTTATTTATTGCGGATAGAAGCTAAAAACAAGATGCTTGTTGCTACCAAAAAAACGGTTGCATCCTAAAGAATTGAAGTTCTTGAATTTTTGTATTGATATATTATGACAATACAAGCAATAAAAGCATTTACGATATGCATAAAAGCCCTTATAAACAGGGCTTTTATAATTTAATACGAATGCTTTTTGTTAGTTAATTTTTAATCATTTTCCAAACTCTTCCCTGGCTTCTTTAGTACGTTCAAAAACTTTGTAATTCGACGAGCTATCAATGGCTTTAATGGCAATATCTTTGGCGCTTTTGTCGGCTTGTTCTGCTTTTGATGCAAACTGCACCATTTGTATTTCTATATCCTTGATTTTGCCTTTAAGATTTAATATATCCTGATCACGAAGTTTTATTTCAGATTCAGATTCTTTAGATTTCAATTGGGACTCAAATTTGTAGGTAGTACTCAGCTTCTCAATATTTGCTTCAACAGCTTCTTTTATCGACTGTTCAATAACTTTTGGAGTAGATAAGTCTTTCGCTCTAAGTTCCTTGAGTTCAGATTCAGCCGCTATTACAGCTAATTCGCGCGATTTAATTTCCTGTTCGAACAATGCCTTTTTGGATGAAATTTCTTTCTCTAAATCGGCTTTTTTCTGATTGTATTGGTCTGCATCTTTTTTTCTATTCAATGCAAGGTTATATACATATTCCTCTTCTTCGCGCTTTCGTTGCTTTTGTATTTGATCTTTCTCGTCCTTTAACTGCAATTCGAGCAGCTTTTTTTCCTTATCCCATTTTTGTTTTGTTTCAGCAATTTCTTCATCAAATTGCCTGCGCTTTTGTTCCATTTCAAATTCAAAAGATTCTTTTTTTTCTTTTTGAATGGCAAGCATTACCGATACCGAATCGGTTGTTGTATTAATGCCATAAAGGTCTTTAAGCCGCTGTTCCTGCAACTTAATCGCTTCTTCCACCTGAGCCAGTTTTTTAGATTCGTTAACCAACGATTCTTCAATTTTTTCCAGCTCATTGTTTAACGTTATTTTTAAGCCGGCTATTTGATTTATAATACCTTCTTTACTAGCCATAAGTGCACCTTTAACTATTTTTTCACGCTCTTCATTTTCCTTGATTTCTTTTGGCTGTCCTGATTTTTTCTCTTCAACTTGTTTTAAAAGATCGTTGTAAGCTTCTAAAATTTCATTTTTTGTGCTTGATGGTGTAGGTTTTTTTTCCATTGGATGTATTTTCTTATAGGGATTTACTGACGATGAATTTGTAAATATAGTGGTAAAAAATGTTTGAGTTATTTTTTACATGGTGCAATTAGGAAAAAGTTTTCAACAATTTGGTTGTTAAAATTGTGTCTGGTGTAATTTTAATAATGAGTATGCGTATAACGAATATAAAAAGAGGTAAATGATACTTATTATGAATTAAAAACCAATAAAAAAGGGGCTCAGAACCCCTTTTTTTTATTATTTGCAACTCAATTTACTTTGGCAATTTAAAAGATAATTTTATTTGACCGTTATCACCAGTAGTAATATCAGTTACTTTAATATAACCCTTTATACTTCCGGCAGTTTGGAAAACCAAAATATCGCCAACACTTAATTTTATTATTTGATTATCAGTACCTAATGTTGCGGCAGTAATATCGGCGGCAACAACATTATCCCAGTTTGTAACTGTAATTTTTTTAAATTTAGTATCGTTTTTAGTAGCCCATAACTGAATACCTGTTGCTGAGCTATTGAATACAGTTTTCACATCGGCATTGGCAGGTGCCCCAAGGGAAGCTAAGTTACCAGTTCCATAATAATACATAATATCAACATCTCCGGAAGAAGATTTAGAAGAAGACATGTTTAATACCTTATTTAAACCTACTGAATATGAACTACCAAGTGAGGAGTTTTTATAACTTCCCAAGATAATAACATCTCTTGTTACTATGGTTGATGTATTTGGAGTTGCAGCTACCGGTTTTAAATTTAATACAACTTCTGTCTTTCTTTCCTTTTTATCCCATACAGCAAAAGTTATAGCCTCATTGTTTGTACCTACTGAGGTAGTGTATGAATATGTTAATGTTGAAGCACCTGTATTAAATATTCCGGAATTTAATGCGGAATCTACCACAGTAAAGGTTTTGCCACTAATGACTGACGTAATCAAAATCTTAGTTAATTTATCTGATTGGTCTCCCATATCAAATTTAATTTCAAAATTAAGAACTGTACCCTCTGGATTTGTAAGATCTGCGGTTGTAGTCGTAGAAGATGATAATACTGTTAATGCATTAAGGTTAACCTTAATAACTGGATCCGAAAAGCTAGTACTCGAATCTTTTGTACAACTACTAAATAATCCACCTGCTAGAACAGCAACACTTAAAATAAATAAATTAATTTTCTTCATAAAAAACATATTTTGGTTAAACTTCAAATTGAATTTATAGTAAACGAAATTCTTATACTTCTATTATCAAAAAAGGTTATACTTTCTTTTTTTTAGAAGAATAAGAGTACAAAAAAAAGATATGCAAATTGCATACCGTTTTTTGAAAGCCTTAAAAAAGTGCTGAGTATTTAGATGCCCAAAATTATCAAAGAAATGCAGTTTGCACAATTGTAAATGCAGGCACCAGTCTAGTTTAAATAGCCGCCAATTCACGAATAATTATTCGTGCATTCGTGGCTATTTAATTATTTCCATGTTTTTTGAAGTACAATCATTCAACCGCTGCTTATCTTACAACGGTATATTCGAATGTTTCTTAGGCGGATTGGATACTTTTTTAGTTGCTAACGATTGAAAAGCACGAATAATACGAAACCTGGTATTACGTGGCTCAATCACATCATCGATATAGCCAAACTTTGCAGCTATAAATGGGTTGGCAAATTTCTCACGGTATTCCTCTTCCTTGGCAGCAATGAATTCGGCTCTGGCCTTATCATCTTTAATTTTCGAGATCTCGGTGCCATTCAGTACTTCAATAGCGCCCTTTGCACCCATAACGGCTATTTCGGCCATTGGCCATGCATAATTAAGGTCGCCACGCAGATGCTTCGATGCCATCACATCATAAGCGCCTCCATATGCCTTACGCAGAATTATTGTAACCTTAGGCACTGTAGCTTCGCCATATGCAAAAAGCAATTTTGCACCGTGAATGATAATTCCTCCGTATTCCTGGGCTGTACCTGGCAGAAATCCGGGAACGTCTACTAAAGTTAAAATAGGGATGTTGAATGCATCGCAGAAGCGAACAAAACGAGCCGCTTTGCGTGATGAGTTGCAATCAAGTACTCCCGCTAAAAACTTAGGCTGATTAGCAATAATACCAACTGATTGCCCATTAAACCTGGCAAATGCAGTTACAATGTTTGAAGCATAATTTGGTTGAACTTCGAGCATGTCTCCATCGTCTACAATTGCGTGAATCACATCTTTAACATCGTAAGCTTTGTTTGGATTATCTGGAATTATTTCGTTCAAAATATCTTCCAAACGATCGATTGGGTCGTTTGTTGGAAGTATCGGGGCATCTTCTATATTATTTTGTGGCAGGTAACTGAGAAGCTTACGAATCAATGCAATACCTTCATGCTCGTTTGGGGCTACAAAATGAGCAACACCCGATTTGGTCGAATGAACTGAAGCTCCGCCAAGGTTTTCTACCGAAACTTCTTCACCGGTAACTGATTTTACAACTTTCGGACCAGTAACAAACATGTAACTGGTATTTTTAGTCATAATATTAAAGTCGGTTAATGCCGGGGAATATACTGCACCACCTGCGCAGGGACCGAAAATGGCTGAGATTTGAGGTATTACACCAGATGCCATAATGTTACGCTGAAAAATATCGGCATAACCGGCCAAACTTAATACGCCTTCCTGAATACGTGCCCCGCCGCTATCGTTAATTCCGATTACGGGTGCGCCATTCTTCATGGCCATATCCATAATCTTACAAATTTTTGCGGCGTACATTTCTGATAAAGAACCACCGAAAATGGTGAAATCCTGAGAAAAAACGTAAACCTGACGTCCGTCGATCAATCCGTGACCTGTTACTACACCATCGGTATAATACGATTCATTTTCGAGTCCGAAGTCGGTGGCACGATGACTTACAAACATATCAAATTCCTCGAAACTCCCTTCGTCAACTAACAAGTCAATACGCTCACGGGCAGTAAGTTTGCCTTTTTTATGCTGTGCCTCAATACGTTTTTCGCCACCTCCAAGCTTAGTCTGTTTACGACGCTCGAGAAGATCTTCAATTTTCTGTTTATTGGTACTCATTTTTTAAAGTATTTTAAATCTATTTATTTCTATGTGTTTCTCTTTAATTTTTTTATTTCAATTTATTTCTAATTTATTTCAATTTACTTCTATTTATTTCAATTTACTTCTATTTATTTCAATTTACTTCTATTTATTTCAATTTAC